>JALRDW010000262.1 GCA_023262065.1 Acidimicrobiia bacterium
GAGGAGGTCGATGGCCTGCTCGCAGGCCGGCGTGAGGGATTCGTCGGCGAGTGCCTCGCGGCAGGCCGCCTCGGTCCTCCGGACACTCGCCCGATCGGCCTCGATGCGCGCGGCCTGGTTCTCCTCGTTGGCCGCGAACGCCCGGAACTCGGCCGCCTTGGCGGTGAAGGTCTCCTGATCGTCGATCTCCCACGCGTCGATCGCGTCGATCGCCGCGTTGAAGGCATCGATGTGGCCGCTGGCAAGGACGGCGAGGTCGTTCGAGGCTGCGTCAGCGGCGTCGATCGCGGCATCACACAGCGCTCGGGTGACCTTGCGACTCGTGGTGGTCGAGGAGGGTGTCACCTCCCCGTCGGACTCTGCGGAGCCGGAGCCACAGGCGGTGAGGATGAGGGCACCGGCGGTGAAGCAGGCCGCGAGGCGCACGCGTCGTCGGGTGCGGCGCAGGGTGGTCGGGTGCTGGGTCATGGGGTCTCCTCGGTTCGCGCCCACGGGGGTGGGACGTGCGCGATGGTGCGGTGACGGTTGTCACGGTCGGCAGGGCCATCCGGCCCCGGAGCGCCGACGCGCGGCGACGCACTCACCGCGCCGCGTGCGAGCGGAGTGACAGTCGGCCCCGGTGGTACCGTTCCTCCCCACAAGTTCGAAGCGAACCCTCGGGGTATGGGTGAGAGTCCCGACCGGCGGTGATCCCGACATCCGACCCGGATGATCGGGCAGCCCGCGAACCCGGCGCCGCCAGCGTCGGGCCGACCAGGTGAGAACCCTGGGCCGACGGTCAGAGTCCGGATGGGAGAGGGTGGCGACGAGCACATCGGAGTCGACCGTGGCCGGCGCGCCCGCTGGCCGCGCTCGCCGTCGTGTCGCTCGGCCGTCGCGTCCCCATCGCACCCCATCGGGTCGTGATGGGTGAGGACCGATGGTGACGACGACCGATGAGCATGCGATGGAGCGGGCCCTGGCCGTCGCGGCGTGCGCCCGTCGCATCGCCCCGCCGAACCCGTGGGTCGGCTGCGTGATCGTCGGAGCCGACGGCGCCGTGGTCGGTGAGGGAGCGACGCAGTCGCCCGGCGGCGCCCACGCCGAGGTCGGCGCGCTCGCCGCAGCCGGCGCCGCTGCCCGCGGGGCCACCGCGTACGTGACCCTCGAGCCCTGCGCCCACCACGGCCGCACCCCGCCCTGCACCGACGCGCTCCTCGCGGCCGGCGTCGCACGGGTCGTCGTGGCGATCGAGGACCCGGATCCGCAGGTCGCCGGGCGCGGGATCGCCCGGCTGCGGGAGGCCGGCATCGACGTCGAGGTGGGGTGCCGGGCGGAGGCCGCCACCGCGCTGCTCGCGCCCTACCTGCATCAGCGGCGCACAGGTCGCGCCTTCGCGCTGCTCAAGACGGCGACGAGCCTCGACGGGCGGAGCGCGGCCGCCGACGGCACCTCGCAGTGGATCACCGGGCCGGAGGCCCGCCTCGACGCGCACGGGATCCGGGCGGAGTCCCAGGCCGTCATCGTCGGCTCCGGCACTGCGCTCGCCGACCGCCCGAGCCTCACCGCACGTGACTGCGAGCCGCCGGCCGAGCGCCAGCCCCGCCGCGTGCTCCTCGATGCGAGCGGGCGCGTGCCGGCCGAGGGCCCGCTCTTCGATGTGGCGCTCGGTGCGCCCCTCGTGTTCACCACCACGGCTGCGCCGGCGAGCCGGGTCGATGAGTGGCGGGCCGCCGGCGCCGACATCGAGACGGTCGATCCGCAAGGGGGTGGTGTGCACCTCGAGCAGGTCCTCGTGGCGCTCGCGCAGCGCCACGGCGTCGTGCAGGCGATGGTCGAGGGGGGTGCGGCGCTCCACGGCGCGTTCCTCGACCTCGGCCTCGCCGATCGCGTCGTCGCCTACGTCGCCCCGATCCTCCTCGGACGCGAGGCCCGTCCGGCCTTCGACCTCGCCGGGCCCGCCACCCTGGGCGACGCGACGCGTTGGCGCATCACCGACACCGTCGCGTTCGGTGCGGACGTCCGAATCACGCTCGACCCGATCCCGACCGCGGAGGTCGCCTGATGTTCACCGGCATCGTGGAGGAACTCGGCACGGTCCGGGCCGTCACCCCGAGAGCGGGCGGCGCCCGCATCGAGATCTCGGCGACGACCGTGCTCTCCGACGCCGTGCTCGGCGCGTCGATCGCCGTGAACGGCTGCTGCCTCACGGTCGTCGAGTTCACCGACTCGTGGTGGGCCGCCGACGCCGTCACCGAGACCCTGGACCGCACCGCGCTCGGTTCGCTGCGATCCGGTTCGCCGGTCAACCTCGAGCGTCCGGTGCGCCTCGCCGACCGCCTCGGCGGCCACATCGTGCAGGGACACGTCGACGGGGTCGGATCGCTCGTCGCGCGCGACGCCTTGGATGACGGGTCGACCCGCATGCGGTTCGCAGCGCCGTCCGGCCTGCTGCGCTACATCGTCGAGAAGGGGTCCATCACGGTCGACGGCATCAGCCTCACCGTGGCCGCGATCCACGATGACGGGTTCGACATCGCCGTCATCCCGCACACGCTCGGTGTCACCACGCTCGGCCCGAAGGCGCCGGGCGACCCCGTCAACCTCGAGGTCGATGTCCTCGCCAAGTACGTCGAGCGCCTGCTCGGCACCGACCAAGGAGCATCCTGATGTCCTTCTCCCACATCGAGGCCGCGATCGACGCGGTGCGGCGGGGCGAGATCGTCGTGGTGGTCGACGACGAGGATCGCGAGAACGAGGGCGACCTCATCATGGCGGCCGAACGGATCACCCCCGAGACCATGGGGTTCATGGTCCGCCACACCTCGGGCGTCATCTGCATGCCGATGATGGGTGAGCGACTCGACGCCCTCAACATCCCGCTCATGGTCGTCGACAACACCGAGGCCCAGCGCACGGCGTTCACCGTGTCCGTCGACGCGGCCGACGGGGTTTCGACCGGCATCTCGGCCGCCGACCGGGCCCACACCGTGCGCACGCTCATCAACCCGCTGGCTCGGCCCTCCGACCTCGTGCGGCCGGGGCACATCTTCCCGCTGCGGTACCGCGAGGGCGGGGTGCTGAAGCGGGCCGGCCACACCGAGGCCGGGGTGGACCTCGCCCGTCTCGCCGGGCTCGAGCCGGCGGGCGTGCTCGCCGAGGTCGTGAACGACGACGGCACGATGGCCCGGATGCCCCAACTCGAGGTGTTCGCCGAGGAGCACGGTCTGCACCTCATCACGATCGCGGACCTCATCCGGTACCGGCGTCACGCCGAGAAGCTGGTGAAGCGGGTCAGCGAGGCGCGCATCCCGACCCAGCACGGGGAGTTCACGGCCTACGTGTTCGAGAGCCTGCTCGACGGCGCCGAGCACATCGCCTTCACGATGGGCGACGTGTCGGGGGCCCAGGATGTGCTGGTCCGCGTGCATTCCGAGTGCCTCACCGGCGACATCTTCGGCTCGATGCGCTGCGACTGCGGTCCCCAGCTCGACGGCGCGCTCGCCCGGATCGCGGCCGAGGGCACGGGCGTCCTCGTCTACCTGCGGGGGCACGAGGGTCGGGGCATCGGCCTCGGTCACAAGTTGCGGGCCTACACGCTCCAGGACCAGGGCCGCGACACCGTCGAAGCGAACGTCGAGCTCGGTCTCCCGGTCGACTCCCGGGAGTACGGGATCGGATCCCAGATCCTCGTCGACCTCGGCATCACGACGATGCGCCTCATGACGAACAACCCGTCGAAGTACGGCGGGCTCGAGGGGTTCGGCCTCGAGATCGTCGAGCGGGTCCCGCTCGAGGTCACCCCGAACGCGGAGAACATCGCATACCTGCGGGCGAAGGCCGAGAAGATGGGTCACCTCCTCGACCTCGAGGATGGTGCCCCGGAGGAGGAGGACTGATGGGGGAGTACTCGTTCCCGACCGAGGGGCTCGACGCGTCGGGCCTGCGGGTCGCGATCGTCGTGAGCCGGTTCAACGAGGACATCACGGGTGCGCTCCTCGACGGGGCGCGCCGGGCGCTCACCGATCACGGTCTCGCCGCTGACGCGCTCACGCTCGTATCGGTGCCCGGGGCCTACGAGCTGCCGCTCACGGCCAAGCAACTCGCCGGGCACGGGGCGGCCGACGCGGTGATCTGCCTCGGCGCCGTCGTCCGGGGCGACACGCCGCACTTCGACTACGTGGCCGGGGAGGCGGCCCGCGGGATCATGCAGGCCTCGCTCGACACCGGGATCCCGATCATCTTCGGGGTGCTCACCGTCGACACCCGTCAGCAGGCCGTGGAGCGGGTGGGCGGCTCCGAGGGCCACAAGGGCGAGGAGGCGGCGATCACGGCGATCGAGATGGCGAACCTCCTCGGTCGCCTGTCCGGCCGGGGCCACCGGGCCTGACCTGTCAGAATCATCCCCGTGCTGCGACTCGTCCTCCCCAAGGGTTCCCTCGAACGGGCCACCCTCCAGCTCTTCGATGATGCCGACCTCCCCGTGTCACGGGGCTCCGACGTCGATTACAAGGGATCGATCGACGACCCGCGGGTCATCGACGTCACGATCCTGCGGCCCCAGGAGATCCCGCGCTACGTGGCCGAGGGGCTCTTCGACGTCGGGATCACCGGGCGGGACTGGATCGAGGAGACCGACTCGGCGGTCGAGACCCTGACCCCGCTCCACTACTCGAAGGCCACGGCCCGTCCCATCCGGATGGTGCTGGCGGTCGCCGGCGACTCACCGGCGCGCAGTGTCGCCGACCTCCCTCCGGGCGTGCGGGTCCAGACCGAGTACCCGTCGCTCACCCGACGCTTCTTCGAGCAGCACGGGGTCGAGGCCGAGATCACGCTGTCCTACGGCGCGACCGAGGCGAAGATCCCGGAGATCGCGGACGCTGTGGTCGAGATCACCGAGACGGGTCGGGCGCTGCGCGCCGCCGGACTGCGGGTGCTCGACACGATCCTCGTGTCCCACACCGAACTCATCGCCAACCCCGCGGCCCACGCGGACCCCGCGAAGCGCAAGGCGATGGAGCAACTGCAGACGCTGCTCTCCGGTGCACTCGAGGCGCGCGGGCGCGTGCTCGTGAAGATGAACGTCGAGGAGTCGAGCCTCGACACGGTGATCGGACTGCTCCCGGCCCTGCGGTCGCCGACCGTCTCGAAGCTCTTCGGGGAGGAGGGGTACGCGGTCGAGACGGTCGTCGCCAAGACCGAGATCAACACCCTCATCCCGGCGTTGCGTGATGCCGGCGCGACCGGCATCATCGAACTCCCGATCGCCAAGATCGTCCAGTAGGGATCGTGCTCGGCACCGTCATCGAGTTCGACGAGCCCCGCGGCCTCGGTCTCATCGAGGGCGACGACGGCGAGCGCTACCCGTTCCACTGCACGCGGATCGCCGACGGCACGCGCACGGTCCCCGAGGGTGCACGCGTCGAGTTCGTCGTGATGGCCGGACCCGGCGGCCGCTGGGAGGCCGACGCGATCGCGTCGGCCGCGCCCGCCTGATCCGTCGCTAGGCCT
>JALRDW010000272.1 GCA_023262065.1 Acidimicrobiia bacterium
GCCCTGCGCATCCCCCGGGCCGACCACGTCGCGCCGCCCGAGACGGTGGAGGAGCAGGTCGAGCTCCACGCCCCGAGCATCGTCTTCTCCGGCACCGCGATGGCGGTGCTGCGTGGCGGGGTCGGGTTCCTGACCTTCTTCCTGGCGTTCCGACTCAAGCAGGCGGGTGAGCCGACCTGGTTCTACGGGGCGGTGCTCGCCGCGAGCGTCACCGGTGGATTCCTCGGCGTGGTGCTCGCCCCGTTCGCCCGCCGCCGCGTGCGGGAGGAGACGATGCTCGCGGCGGCGTTGCTGGGACCGGCACTCATCGCGCTGGTCAGCGCCCGGGACCCGAACCGGTTCTCGGTCGTCGTGGTCGCGTGCTCGATCGCCGTGGCGGCGGCCTGCGCCCGCATCGCGTTCGACAGCCTCCTCCAACGCGATGGCCCCGAGCACCTGCGGGGTCGGGCCTTCGCCCGCTTCGAGACGCGGTTCCAACTCGTGTGGGTGGCCGGTGCGCTCGTCCCGGTCGCGCTGCTCGACGTGCTGACCGTCCGCACGGGGTTCTTCCTCCTCGCCGTTGCGCTCGCGTTCGCCGGTCTGTCGTACATCGGCGGACTCCGCAGTCGGGGCGGCTGGTCCCGCGGCGGGTCGGCACCGGGGGAGGGCGCGGCGTGATGCTCACGGTCTGGTCCGACTACGCGTGTCCGTTCGCGTTCCTCGGCCACCTCCGCCTGCGCACGGCCCGGCCGGATGGTGCGGGCGTCGAGTGGCGACCGTTCGAACTCCACCCCGAGATCCCGTTCGGGGGTGTGGTGCGCCCTCGGGGAGGCGGACGGGGGCTGCGGGCACTCGTGGAGGCCGAGGGGGTCACGCTCCGGGCGTCCGATCGGGTGTGGAACTCCCGTCCCGCCCTCCAGGCGGCCGAGATCGCTCGGGGCGAGGGCCGGTTCGAGGTGCTGCACACCCGTCTGTTCGCCGGCGCGTGGGAGGAGGGCCTCGACCTCGGGCGACCCGAGGTCCTGCGCGACCTCGTCGGAGAGGCCGGCCTCGACGCGGACGCCGTCATCGACGCGATCCGTGCCGGTGAGGGGGTCGATGCGATCGTCTCGTCGATCGAGGAGGCGTTCGCACTCGGCATCACCGGTACGCCCTCGTACCGGATCGGCGGTTCGGTGCTGCGCGGGGTGCAGGAGGTCGAGGTCCTGCGCGGTCGGTGACCGATCAGTCCTCGGGCAGTTCGATGCGCGCGAGCCAGAGCCCGGGCGCGGCGAGTTCGTTCGGCGTCGGCAGCATCCGTTCGGACTCCCACAGGCGGTGGAGGCCGGTGGGTCCGACCCGTTCGACGACACCCGCCGTGAACGCGCGGCCGGTCGCGATGGCGTCCCGGTCGAGGCGGATGCCGAGCAGGCCCTCGACGAAGCGTCCGGCGTCACCCTGATCGACGTGCTGGCGCAGGATCGCCTCGTGGATCCGCCCGAAGTCGGGCAGCAGGGGTGTCGCGACGCTCGTGAGCACCGCGTCGGCGTACCCGACGATGGCGATGACGAGGCTCTCGAGACGGCGGGCCGCGTCGTCCTGCCGCGGGCTGCGCATCGCGCCGAGGATCTCCTCGGGGCGTTCGGCGGCGGTCGCGAGTGACGCGGGATCTGCGGGGTCGAGCTCGCCGAATCGGTCCTCGAGGCGCGACACGTCGAGGTCGTATCCGGACACGAACTCGATGGCGAGGCGGCTCAGCGCGGCCTGCACCCACGGTCGGCTGCGCACCGCGGTCTGCACGCACTCGTGCAGCGCGACCGCGAACCGGAGGTCGCGCGCCTCGATCGACCACTCCTCCTCGAACCGGGCGAGGTTCGTGAACACGAACGTGGGCCCGGCGACGTCGGTGGTCGGCAGCGGGAGGTCGTACCGACCGAGTGCGTGCTGGGCGAGGTAGCCGACCATCGAGCCGGCCTGGGTGCCGAGCAGCATCGGCGCGACCATGCCCATGATCCCGCCGAACCCGTCCGCGCCGAGTCCGAGCGCGGCGAACGGTCCGGCGAGTTCCGGCGGGAGGTCCGAGGGATCCGGTGCCGCACCGTCGAGTGAGCCGCGCAGGCTCACGGCGAGCGCCTCGAGGACGGGCTTGAGTGCATCGAGCTGGAGGCGGGCCCACTCGGCGCGTCCCAGGACGCGCACCGGCGCCGAGAGCACCTCGGTGATGCCGGTCTCGGCCGCCACGACGCCGGCGGCCGTGCGGGCGAGGTCCTCGAGTCCGGCGATCTCGCCCGGGTCGGGGGCGGCATCGTGCTCGCCGTCGAGCGCGACGTAGCCTGCGGTCCGGTGCGCGATCTCCCAGTTCACGGGACCCTCGGACTGGAGGAACCGCATCAGGTCCGCCAGGTTCATCGTGGTCGGATCGAAGCCGGGGATGCCGAACGGCCCGAACGGGTCGCCGGATCCGGCGTTCGGGTCGTCCGGGTTCGGAGTGTCGCTCACATGGTCAGTGTAGGGAACGATCAGGCGGACGGTTCCGTCGCGACGGCGACGTCCACCGTCGCGGTCACCGGTGCCTCGGGTCTCGTCGGACGTGCGGTGCTGCGCGCCCTCGCCGCGACGCCGACCGTGGGCCGCATCGTGGCGATCGACCTGCGCGAACCGGACGATCGTCCCGCGTCCACCGAG
This sequence comes from Acidimicrobiia bacterium, assembly GCA_023262065.1. Taxonomy (GTDB): domain Bacteria; phylum Actinomycetota; class Acidimicrobiia; order IMCC26256; family IMCC26256; genus IMCC26256. The sequence goes on from JALRDW010000272.1 coordinate 2,644, forward strand.
CACCGGACGGGCGACATCCTCACCGCCGACCTCGAGGCGTGGTTCGCGGGCGTCGACGCCGTGGTCCACCTCGCGGGCGTCGTCGATCCGATCATCGACGAGTCCCTGGCGGCGCAGGTGAACGTGGTGGGGACCCGCCGCGTGCTCGACGCCGCCGCGGCCGCCGGGGTCACCCGCGTGGTGCGCGTCGCCCCGGCGACGGTCTACGGCGCGTGGCCGACGAACCCGCAGCCCCTCACCGAGGACGCACCGTTGCGCCCGGTCCCGGGACACACGACGGCGGGGCATGCCGCCGAGATCGAACGACTCCTCATCGACTGGCGGGCTGACCATCCCGAGGTCACGGTCACGACGCTGCGGACCGCACCGGTGCTCGGGCGGGGCGCGGACCACTCGTGGGCCCGAGTCCTCCTCGGGCCGCGGCGGTTGCGCGTCCGGGGTGCCGCCCACCCCGTGCAGGTCGTCCACCCGGACGACCTCGCTCAGGCGGTCCTGCTGGCCGTGGCCACGGATCTCCCCGGCGCCTACAACGTGGCGGCCGAGGGGGCCCTCGACGCGGACGAGATGACGGCGTTGCTGGGCCGCCCGGACCTCCCCGCCCTGCCCGCCGAGTTGCTCACCCGCGTCCTCACCCGCACCTTCGCGAGCGGCGCGAGTCCGGTGCCGCCGAGTGTGGTCCCGCACCTCGAGCACCCGTGGGTCGTCGCGACGGACCGCATCGCGGCCCGGGGATGGCGGGCCCGGATGACGAACGAGGAGTGCATCATCGAGGCCCTCGACGGCCGACCGGCCGGCCGGCCGGTGCCGTGGTCGGCCGTCCTCGCGGTCGCCGGCGCGGCGCTCGGCGCGTTCCTGCTCATCCGGTCGCGCCGTCGGCGCTGAGCGGGTCGATCAGGCCGACGCGCCCGAGAGGTGCTCGTCGGTCCAGGCCGACCAGTCGTCGGTGAAGTACTTGACCCGGGTCTTCTTGTACTCCTTGACCGACCACAGCAGCGCGTGCTCCTCGATGCCGGTCTCGGTCCGGATCGCGTCGATGGTGGCCTCACAGTCGCGCGCGCTGCGGCCGTGGACCATCGTGAAGACCGTGTAGGGCCAGTCCTCGTAGGTCGGGCGGCGGTAGCAGTGGCTCACCGCGGCGAACCCGGCCATCTGCGGTCCGATCTCGGTGAGCCGGTCCTCGGGCACC
>JALRDW010000276.1 GCA_023262065.1 Acidimicrobiia bacterium
TACCCGCCATCAGCCTCCCGGGATCTCCGGGCCGTGATCCCGATCCTCACGCTGTCGCCGTTCGCCCCGATCTCGCTGGTCCGGTCGCTGCGCTACCAGGCCGCCGTCACCAGGGCGCACACGAAGGACGAGCACTGGTACCTCGTGTCGATCGGCGTCGAACCGAGCCGGCGTGGGAGCGGGCTCGGTACCGCGCTCCTCGCGCCCGGACTCGCCGCGGCGTCCGCCGACGGGCGGCCCTGCTACCTCGAGACGGAGAAGGAACGGAACCTCCCGTTCTACGGTCGCCACCGCTTCGAGGTCACCGTCCACCTGGAGCACCCGACGGGCACGGCCCCGCAGGTGTGGTGCATGTACCGACCCGCCGACTGATCGATCCCGCGCCGGGCCGCCGTACCCGGTCCCGACCACGAAGCAGGGTTCAGACGCCGACACTCGATGCGACGAAGCGCTCGAGCTGGCGCAGGTTGCGGCACTCGAACACGCCGTCGCAATGGATGCCGTACTCGCCCACGATGGAGTCACCCGTGTTCCAGTAGCCCCGCGGCTCGGGGTTGAGCCAGAACACCTTGCGGGCCCGGTCACTGATCTCCTTGATCACGTCGGCCCGGGATGCGTGGTAGTTGTTGCGCGCATCGCCGAGGATGATGACCGTCGTCTTCGAGGTGACCTCGCGCAGGTGCCGGTCCCGGAAGATCTCGAACGCGTGCCCGTAGTCCGAGTGCCCGTCGACCCAGACCACATCCGCCTCCGTGTTCACCCGGTGCACCGCCTCGGTGATCTCGTCCGCCTCGTCGAAGAAGCGGGTGACCTCGTCGATGCCGTCGATGAACACCCAGGACCGGACCTTCGAGAACTGCCCGGCCATGGCGTACACGAACTGCAACGTGAACCGGGCGAAGGAGGCGACCGATCCCGAGATGTCCGCGATGACGAAGATGTCGGGCTTCGACGGTCGGGGGTTCCGGAACTTCGGCTCGGCCGGGACGCCCCCGTAGGACAGGGAGTGCCGCACGGTCTTCCGGAAGTCGAGTTGGCCGCGCCGGCGCCGCTTGCGGCGCTGGGCGAGGCGTGCCGCCAGCGCACGGGTGAGTGGCTCGATCGCGCGCTGCAACTGGTGCATCTCCTCACGCGAGGCATGCATGAACTCGACGTCCTCCGGCAACGGCTTCCGCAGCGTGCGCGCCATCGCCTCGACGCCCCGGTCGGCCACAAGGCGCTTGCGGATCTCGGCCTCGACCATCTCCCGGAACCGTGTGATCCGGGCCTGCTGCTCCTCGGCCGCGAACCGCTCGGCGAGGGGGTCGTCCTCGGGGACCTGCCCCGCCTCCTGGGCCGCCGCCATCATCCGGGCCTGCAGCGCCTCGAGGTCGAGCTGTCGCAGGGTCCGGTACAGGTAGTAGGTGCCGCCGACGGGACGACCCGGCTCCATGCCGGCGAACCGGGTGACCGCCATCGCCGCGAGGTTGCGTTGCATCTGCTCGTCCGCTCGCATGAGGGCCTGCATGAGCATCTGCGCGAGGTCCTCGTTGCTGATGCCCTCGCCGCTGCCGCCCCCGCCGGGCTGATCACCCGCGCCACCCCCGGGCGGGGGCTCCCCCGCCTCGCCGTCACCGCCGCCGGTTCCGTCCTCGTCGCCCCCGATCCCGGGGCTGTACATCGCGAAGTAGACCTCGAAGACGGTCTCGAACGCCTTCCAGTGGCGGTGCTGCTTGACGAGGGTCGCCCCGAGCACGGACTTGAGCGCCTCGCGGTCCTCCATCGACACGAACTCGACCGCCCGCATGGCGTCGATGTTCTCGGTCATCGAGACCGGCAGGCCGGCGGCCCGCAACTCGTGGACGAAGCCCTGGAGCACGTCGACGAGGTGCCCGGTACCGACGACCCCGGGCGGCATCTCGAAGGTGTTGCGGCTCATGACCTCGCCCAGCTTCGGCGACGTGAACAGCGCATCACGCACGCCCACTCACCCGCGTCCGACCCGGTGCACCCCACGGCGCGGGTCGCGCGCACCCGCCGGGTCACCCACGCCTGGGTCCGATCGACGGGCCCCCGTCGACCCCGAGTTCCTTGCGGGCCTTGGCGATGTCGGTCTGGTACTTGAGGAGCACGTGGAGGGTCTCCCCGATGATCTCCGGGTCGATCTCGTTGTGCCCGAGGTAGAGGAGCGTGCGGGCCCAGTCGATGGTCTCCGAGATCGAGGGGGCCTTCTTGATGTCGAGCCCCCGGATCGTGCGTGCGACCTGGGCGACCTGCTCGGCCAGCTTCTCATCGATGTCCGGCACGCGGACGCGGATGATCTCGCGCTCGCGATCGAGGTCCTGGTAGTCGACGTGCAGGAAGAGGCAGCGTCGCTTGAGGGCCTCGGAGAGCTCACGGGTGTTGTTCGAGGTGAGCATCACGATCGGCCGCTGCCGACCCTTGATCGTGCCGAGCTCCGGGATCGAGACCTGGAAGTCGGAGAGGACCTCGAGCAGCAGGGCCTCGGTCTCGACCTCGACGCGGTCGACCTCGTCGATGAGGAGCACCACGGGCTCCTCGGAACGGATCGCCTCGAGGAGCGGGCGCTCGAGCAGGAACGAGTCGGAGAAGATATCGGTCTCCACCGTGGCCCAGTCGCGTTCGTGCTCCCGATCCGCCTGGATGCGCAGCAACTGCTTCTTGTAGTTCCACTCGTAGAGCGCCTTGGCCTCGTCGAGCCCCTCGTAGCACTGGAGGCGGATGAGTCGCGAGCCGGTGACCTCGGCCACGGCCTTGGCGAGCTCGGTCTTGCCGACACCGGCCGGCCCCTCGACCAGCACCGGCTTCTCGAGGCGGTCGGCGAGGAACACGACTCCGGCGATGTCGGTGTCGGCGAGGTAGTCGACCCCCCGGAGTCGCTCGACGACGTCGGGCACGGATGCGAAGCGTTCGGCCAAATCAGGTCCTCACGTGACCGTCGCCCCAGACGACGTACTTGTAGGTGGTCAGTTCCCGCGGCCCCATCGGCCCGCGGGCGTGGAGCTTCTGGGTCGAGATGCCGATCTCGGCCCCGAAGCCGAACTCCTCGCCGTCGGTGAACCGCGTCGATGCGTTGACGATCACGGCGGCGGCGTCGACCTCACGGGTGAAGCGGCGCGCTGCGTCGAGGTCGGCGACGACCCAACCGAGGATCGCATCCCCGAGGAACTCGAGGCGCTCGTTGGACTCGACGCCTTCGTTTTC
>JALRDW010000281.1 GCA_023262065.1 Acidimicrobiia bacterium
TGGGCGGACCGCTCGTCGAGGTGGGCGAAGGGCGCGCGGTCCGCCTCCAGCGCGCGGAACGGACTATGAGGCGAGCCGTACCAGATGACCCCGAACATCGGGCGGCCGCTGCCGCGGTGGCGCTCCAAGAACTGGATCGCCTCGGTGGCCGGTGCCGTCGTGAGCCCGATGCCCCCGCCCACCAGGATCATCTGCCCGACGATCACGAGGTACGGGGTCCCGAGGGTCAGGAACGAGATCCACACGAACCCGATCGACATCGCGAGCAGGCCGAGCGCGACGACGCGTCGGTTCCCGAACCTGACCGCGGCACGGGTGCCGAGCACCGACGCCGATCCCACCGCGAACGCGACCGGGAGAGTTCGTACCCCGGCCGAGAACGGCGAGTAGCCGCGCACCGACTGCATGTACTGGGTGATGAGGAAGATGAACCCGAACAGCGCGAAGAAGGCGACGGTGATCGATCCGCTCGCCGCGCTGAACCGCGGGTTGCGGAACAACCGGACATCGAGCATCGGGTGCTCACGACCGCGTTCCCACCACACGAAGACGAGGAAGCTCAGGGCTGCGAGCGCGAACAGCCCGAGCGTCGCCGGCGCCAGCCAACCCCAGTCCGGGGCCTGGATGATCGCGGTCACGAGCGCGCCGAGTGCGACCACCGACACCCCGAGGCCGACCCCGTCGATCGGCGGGGCCTCCGGATCTCGGGAGTTGCGCACCACGGCTGCGGTGAGGACCATCGCGAGCGCACTCATCGGCACCATGAGCCAGAAGATGGAGGGCCACGCGAACCGCTCGAGCAACCAACCACCGACGATCGGGCCGGTCGCCACCCCGAGACCGGTCATCGCGCCCCACGCGCCGATGGCCTTCGCCCGCTCGGTGCGATCCCGGAACGAGTCGGAGATGATCGACAGCGTCGTCGGGAACACGATCGCTGCGCCGAGACCGGACACCGCGCGCATCACCACGAGCGAGCCCACGCCGCCCGCGAGAGCCGCGCCGACGTTGCCGGCGATGAACACCGCGAGTCCGACCATGAGGGCCGGACGCCGGCCGTAGCGGTCGGCGAGCGTGCCGAACACGAGCACGAACGAGGCGAACGCCAGGTTGTACGCATCGACGATCCACTTGAGACCGGTGGTGGTCGCGCCCAGTTCCTCCACGAACGTCGGCAGCGCGATGTTGACCGTCGACCCGTCGAGCAGGACCGAGTACGTCGCAAGGCACACGACCGCGAGCACCAGCCAGCGCCGGGGGTCCGGGGTCGGCTCCGTCCCGACCACCGACCGGTCCAGCGGCATCTCCGTCATGGCCGTGACGGTAGATCGTCCGGTCAGCCGGGCCCGACTCGCCGCGCCCGGACGCCGCCGTGCCCGGACGCGGAGTCATCGGGTATCTTCACGGCTCGCTGCGGATGTAGTTCAGCGGCAGAACATCAGCTTCCCAAGCTGAGAACGCGGGTTCGATTCCCGTCATCCGCTCCACGCATCGGGCCGCCTCCGGGCGGCCCGAGTCGCGTCCGGGCCCGGGTTCGCCGCTCGGCCCGGAATCTTGTGCAGTTACGCCCTGATCGTGGGCGTCGAAGCTCGATCGGGCGGAGCGCGTCGTTGCCGATGCCCCGTGCGCCCGCGACGCTCGACGGAACCCCGATGCTCGGGACGACCCTGCGGACGAGGAGCGCCACGATGACCAGTGCACACCCTGCGACCGACCACTCGACCGACCGTCGGGGGTTCATGCGACGCGCCGGCGTCATGCTCGGCGGGGCCTCCGCCGCGGCCCTGGCCCTCGGCACGGGGACCGCCGCGGCCGAGGACGCGCCCGTGAAGCCGTCGATCGACCGTGGATCGAGGGCCATGGCGGCCGGCGTGGCCTACGTCATCGCCGACGCGACGCCACCCTGGCGCCTGTGGGACACGCGCGATCTCCGCTTCGATCCGTACGGGAAGCTCGGATCCGGCGGCATCCGCAACGTGGTGACCCCGTACACCGACTCGTTCGGGATCGGTGGAGTCGTCGTCAACGTCACGATCACCGACACCGAGGGGGCCGGCTACCTCACCGTCTACCCGAAGGGTCCGAGGCCGGGGACCTCCACCATCAACTGGGCGGGCGGCGGTCAGATCGCGGCCAACTCCACCCAGGTGTTCCTCGCCGGAGGAGCGAGCGACTGGAACATCGATGTGTACTGCGGGGGCGGCGGCCGCACCCACTTCGTCATCGACGAGATCGCGTACCTGGTTCCCGTCCTCTGACCGTTCCGTCGCAGATCTCGCGCACCTACCCCGAGGCTCGGTCGCTCGGCGACGCGATCAGGAGATCGAGGAGGACCTCGGTGGTCGCCCAGTGGTCCGTGCCGAGGCATGCGGTCGCGATCGCCTGCTCGGCGACCCGCGCCGCCGTACCGTCCTCGACCGCAGCGTCCGCCGCGAGGCCCGCCGCCACGACCTGCAACTCGTGCAGCACCGAGAGCGACCCGGCACCGGTGCGCACGCGCTCGACCACGGCCGGGATCGCGTCCGCAGCACCGGCGAGCCGTCGCAGCGTTCCCCGCAGCAGCGCCGCCGTCGTGTCGGGTGTCCCGCCCTCGATCCCGGCCGCGACGATGCGGGTCCGCAGGACGCTGTCGGCGAGGTCCGCCAGCCTCGGGAACATCAGTACGACCGTCTCGAACGACACGCCCACCCGCTCCGCCACCGCATGGAGGTCGTCGAGGTCGACGCCGGCGGCCCAAGCGGCGTCCGCCGCGGCCACGACCCGGGTGAACGCCGCGAGGGCCTCCGGGTCGTCGGGCAGGCGCGGGTCGGCCATGGCGCCGTCCTCGGTGAGCGCGAGCATGAAGATGAGGATCGCCTCGACGAACTCGTCGACCGAGACCGCCTCCGGATGGAGGACGAGGCGGTCGAGCGCACCCTCGGCGATGGTGTGGAGGATCACGACGATCTTGTCGATCGTGTACCCCTCGATCGGGCGGCGCCCGACCGCGGCGAGCGATTCCTGGACGAGCCACCGCAGGTGCTCGCGCGTGTGCTCCCACTCGCGGCGCGCCGCGTCGCGCACCTCCTGCGCTACCGCACGGTGCTCGTCGGCGACGATGACCCGGCCCGCCCAAGCGGGGCTGGCGGTGATCGCCACCGCCCGCATGATGCGACTCAGCGGGAAGGCCGGGTCGGCCAGGCCGGCGACGAGCAGTTGGCGGATGGCGGCGGTCGGGTCCATCGGGGCGTCGGGCGCGGCGTACTCCCCGATCGCCTCGGCGCTGATCTCATCGGTCGTGCGCCAGCCCAGCACCTCGGAGCGGAAGTTCGGATCGACACCCGTCCCGGCGATCCGGGCGAGCACGTCGTCGGGACGACCGAGGAGGCGGTAGGCGGTGTCGATGCTCACCGCTCCGGAGCGCCGGGCCAGGGCCGAGGGCGACACGAGTGAGGCGATACCTCCGACGCCCTCCTCCAGGATCCGGACCATGCCCTCCTCCACGAGAGCGGCCCGGGCGGCCTCCGCCTTCTCGTCCCACTTCGTCCGCGACCGTGCACCGGAATCCGATCTCCCTGCCATAGGACCATCATCGGATACATCATCCGAAAAATGCAAGAGGATCGTTCTTGCGATTGGCCGCGGGGACCCGCAGGATTCCGGACATGCGCCCCCGGGCGCACCGGGCAGGGATCGGACGGGCGGGGACGGGGCAGCGTCCTCCGCCCGTTCATCACCGCGTTCCCCGCTCGGCTCCACGCCTAGTCTCCGGACCCGAGCGGAGCGAGGGAGTCAGCGGTGGAGCAGGGAACGGCGGTCGGCACCGGCCGGATCGAGGCCCTGAGCGACGGCGTGTTCGCCGTGGCCCTCACCATCCTGACCTTCGACGTGGTGGCCGCCGTCCGGGACACCACCGAGGGCGAGGCGCTGACCCGCCACCTCCTCGACTCCTGGCCCACCTATGCCGCGTACCTCGTCGGCTTCCTCACCATCCTCGTGTGCTGGATCAACCATCAACGGGTGTTCCACTACGTCACACGCTCGGACGCCGGTCTGGTGTGGATCAACGGACTCCAACTCGCGCTCGTCGCCGTCGTCCCTGCACCGACCGCGATCCTCGCCCAGCATCCGAGCGGCGCCGGCCTGCGCACAGCGACGATCGTCTACGGCATGACGTTCCTCCTCATGGCGTTCTCGTTCTGGGGACTGTGGCGCTACGTGTCACGTCGCGGTCTCGCCGACCGCGCGATCGACCCCGAGCGGTACGACGGCATCGCCCGGATCTACGGACTCGCCGTGCTCTGGACGATCGCGTGCCTCGGCGTCGCATTCGTGAGCGTGTACCCCGCGCTCGTCATGTGGTCGATCATGTTCGCGGTCTTCGCGTTCCCGGCCGAGTTCGCGGGCATCGCCGGACGGCGCGTCGCCCGCACGACCTGACCCGATCAGACCAGACCAGACCAGGAGGCACCATGCGCGTCCTCATCCTCGGCGCCGGCTTCGGCGGCCTCGAACTGACCACCCGAATCGCCGACGAACTCGGCGACGCCGTCGAGGTGACCCTCATCGATCGGCGCGAGGGGTTCGTGTTCGGCTTCTCCAAGCTCGACGTGATGTTCGGTCGCACCACCGCGGAGCACGTGCTCCACCGTTACGCCGACATCGTGAAGCCCGGCGTCACGTTCGTGCAGACCGAGATCCGCGCGATCGACGCGGCGAACAAGCGGGTCACGACCGATGCGGGCACCTTCGAGGCCGACGTCATGCTCGTCGCGCTCGGCGCCGATCTGCACCCCGAGGCCACGCCCGGCCTCCTGGAGGGTGCCAACGAGTTCTACACGAACGCTGGCGCGTTCGCGGCCCGCGAGGTGCTCGAGACGTTCGAGGGTGGCCGCGTCATCGTCGGTGTGTGCGGTGCGCCGTACAAGTGCCCGCCCGCGCCGAGTGAGACCGCGCTGCTGACCCACGATCTCCTCGTGGCGAAGGGCGTGCGCGAGCGGTCCTCGGTATCGCTCGTCGTTCCACTCCCCGCGCCGGTACCGCCGTCACCCGACACATCGAAGGCGATCCTCGAGGCGTTCGCAGCATGCGACATCGACTTCCACCCGTCGACGACCGTCACCGCGATCGACGCCGAGCGGAAGGTCGCAGTGCTCGCCGACGGCGGAGAGATGCCGTTCGACCTGTTCCTCGCCGTACCGACGCACACCGCGCCCGCGGTCCT
>JALRDW010000108.1 GCA_023262065.1 Acidimicrobiia bacterium
TGATCTCTTACCACGTGATGCCAGCGAAAAGAGAAATACCATCGGAGTAATCGCACCATTTTTATCACGTTGGTATTTTTCACAGGCGATTGCCGGAGTAGAACAAGCGCTCCGCGAAGCGGGTTTAGATCTTCTTCTCTACAACTTCGCCCAAGTTGATGCGCGCGAACGAGTTTTGATGCAGAAAAATCTGGTCGATAAGGTAGATGGACTTATCGTCATCTCACTGCCACCCAGTGAGAAAGAGTTTGAACGTCTTTTAAATCTCGGTATTCCGGTATCGCTCTTGGGTGTTGCCAGTGAGCTCTGTTCGTCAGTTTCTATCGATGATGTCAAAGGTGCAAAACTTGCAACGAAACACCTGATAGATATGGGCCATCGAGATATTGCGATTATGACGGGGCAGAAAGAACCTGTCTATGATTTTAAAGTTGCCAATCAGCGTATGCAGGGTTTTCTTGAGGCGCTAGCCGAAAATGGAATTGAATTTGATACGCGCAATGAGTTGTTAACCGACTTTACAAGTTCTACCGCAGCGATCGCCGCCACGAGGATGACCGCGAGGGGTAGACGGAGACGACGCACGGTGGACCTCCGGATCGGACCGGGGAGGGGGCCTCTCACGATGGCTGGTAGGGCGGCGGGCCGTCAAGCACCGGACGCCGGGCCGTCCTCAGACGGCCTCGGCGTAGGCCTCCACCTCGGCCCGATGCTCCATGCGGGCGATCGTCACCAACGAGACGAGGACGATGGCCGCACCGATGAACGCCGGGGTCGAGGTCTCCTCGCCGAGGATGAACACCGCGCCGAGGAAGCCGGTGACGGGGATGAGGGCGAGGAACTGTGCGGTCGTCCCCGGGCTCACGTGGCGCAACGAGGTGAGGTACAGCCAGAAGGTGAGCGAGGACGTGGCGATCCCGATGATCGGCACGAAGAGCCACGTGGTCGCGCCGTCCGCGGTGCCGACGCCGCCGACGGCGGTGAGGACGAGCAGGGGCGGTCCGATCACGACGTACGCGCACATCTGCTGGAGGAACGTGACCGCGAGCGGCGGGTGGTCGGCGACGAAGCGACTGCTCCCGACCGCGTAGAGGGATGCGAACACGAACCCGAGGGCCACCGCGGCGTCCCCGAGCCAGGTGGCCCCGCTCGAGTCGGCGTTCACGGTCACGACGATGACGGTGCCGATGAGCGCCGTCCCCATGGGCAGGAAGAGCCGCACCGGCAGCGGCGACCGGATGAGGAGCCAGGCGAGCAGCGCGATCATGAGCGGCTCGGTCGCGCCGATCAGGGAGGCGTGGGTGACCGAGGTGTGGGCGAGGCCCCAGTTCATCACCAGGTAGGTGAGGCCCGGTTCGAGCACGCCGAGCAGTCCGATCCGCCAGTGCTCGCGCGGCGACAGCCAGCCGGTGCGCAGGATGCGGCACATGACGGCGAGGAACAGGACGCTCGTACCGATCTCGATGAGCGTGAACGCGGCCACCGACACCCCGCGCTCGAGGACGACGTGGGTGGCGATGTTGCCGAGGCCCCAGAGGACGGCCGCGCCCGCGGCGGTCACGACGCCGACCGTCGCGGAGCGGGGCGGACCGACGGAGCCGGGAGCGGGGAGCGTGGTCACGCGGCGACGGTAGCCGTGGCCGGCCTCAGGCCTCGGGGTTCCCCGGGGGGAGCGCGCAGGCCGGGCTCGCACCCGGCATGCGGTGGCGGTTGCGGGCGACGAGCGCGTACCCGGGGCGGGCGGCAGCTCGGAAGCCGGGGAGCGCGAGGAGTCGCCCGAGCACCTGCGCCCATCCGGTCGCGGCCCGCAGCGCGCCGGCCACGGCGAGTTCACCGCGCCGTGCCGTGCCGTCCGCCTCGATCCACCAGGCGGCCGCCTCGACGTCGGCGCGGGTGAGGCCGTGGGAGGCGAGCTCCCCGTCGTCGATGGACGCCGCCGGTCGGATCCGGGCCGTCCCGGGGCGCCAGCGCGCCTCGATCCACCGGGCCGATCGCGTGCAGAACCCGCAGTCGGCGTCGTAGACGAGCGTGGGGGTCACCGTTGCAGCGTACGCCCCGGGCCCGCGCTCCCGCGTCCTGAGTGGAACGGCCGCACCGCCCAGGTGCGGCGAGGGCGGCCTACGCTCGGGGGGTGCTGAGCGGGATGGTCTGGAGCCTCGTCGCCGTCGCCGCGACGATCTCCGTGGCGTTCGTCGTGGGCCGGGTGCGCCACCGCTACCGCGACATCGACGTGTTCTGGCCGCTCGGCTTCGTGGCGGTCGCGATCGCGGGTTTCGCATCGACCGCCGGCACCGATGCGGACGCGGTGCAGCGGTTCCTCCTGCTCGCGACGGTCACGCTCTGGGGCGGACGGCTCGCGACGCACCTCGCATGGCGCAGCCGAGGGCAGGGCGAGGATCCGCGCTACGAGGCGATCATGCGCTCATCGCAGGGCCCGGGTGAGCCGTGGGCCGCGGTCCGCAAGGTGTACCTGCTCCAGGCCGGCCTCCTGTGGTTCGTGTCGCTGCCGATCACGGTCGGCGTGCGCGCCCCGGCACCCCTCCGATGGGTGCAGGTCGTCGGTCTCGTCATCTGGTTCGTCGGGTGGGTCGTCGAGGGCGCGGCCGACAAGCAGCTCACCGATTTCCTCGCGGATCCGGGCAACCGTGGCCGAGTCCTCGACACCGGGCTGTGGTCGTGGTCGCGTCACCCCAACTACTTCGGGGACGCGACGGCCTGGTGGGGGATGTTCCTCATCGCGTCGGCCGGTGGGTGGGCGCTGCTCACCGTCCTGTCCCCGCTGCTCATGACCCGGCTGCTCACCAGCGTCTCGGGCAAGCCGATGCTCGAGCACCGCCTGCACCGGACCCGGGCCGGGTACGAGGAGTACGTGGCCCGGACCTCGGGGTTCGTGCCCCGGCCGCCCCGACGCCGGGACTGAGCCGGCGCCCGGCGCCGGGTGGTCCGGAGGGGGCCGGAGGGGGCCGGAGCTGGCCTACGCTCCGTGGCATGGAACGCGCGGAGGGTGATGCACGGGGTCCGTCGGGTCCCGGGTCCCTGCTCGTGGGTCGCGGCCGACGTGCGCCGCTCATCTCGATCCACACGTACTTCGACGAACTCGACCACGACCGCGCGGTCGCCGCGGCACTCGACGACCGGCCGGTGTTCGCGATCCTGCCGCCGGGTCCGGAGGAGGGGCCGATCCCCGACCGCATGGAGCAGTGGGTCGACCGATCGGTCCGGGCGATCCGATCCGCCGGCCTCGAGGGTCCCCACCACCTCATCGGGTGGTCACTGGGCGGGATCATCGCCTGGGAGGTGGCGCGTCGACTCCGGGCCGAGGGCGAGACCGTCGCCTACGCGGCGAACATCGATGCGATGCGGGCGAAACTGCGACCGCGGCGGGTGGGTGATGCGGTCCGGTACCACCTCGACGAGGCTCGTCGGATCGAGGATCGTCGCCGCCGGAACGCATACCTGCTCCGGGCGCCCGCCCGTCACCTCGACGGCGTGCGGGAGCGCTCCGTCAAGCGCATCCAGCGGACCCGACGGCGGTTCGGCCTCGGCGACGCCGGGCCGATCGCCAACACGGCCGAGGCCTATCCGCCGCTCGTGTACGCGGCGAAGATGACCGGGCTCCACTTCGTGCCGAAGCCCTACTTCTTCCGGCCGACCCTGTTCGTCTCCCGGGTGACCGCGTCGATCCTCGACTCCGACGAGTTGCTGCGCTGGGGGACGTTCCTCCCGGCCGGGGTCGATGTCCACCAGGTGCCCGGCGACCACCACTCGATGTGGGACCCCGTGCACGTGGACGCGACCGCCGCGGCGATCGCGCGTAGCCTCCGGACCATCGACGAGCAGGAAGTGGTCCCGCATGGTGGCGACGCGCAGGCTGGCTGACCTCGAGGTCTCGGCGATCGGCTTCGGCTGCATGTCGCTCTCGGGCACCTACGGCGCGGCCGACGACGAGGAGAGCCGCCGCACCCTGTACGGCGCGGTCGATCTGGGGGTCACGTTCTTCGACACCGCCGACATCTACGGGGTCGGGCACAACGAGACCCTCGTCGGCGAGGCGCTCCGAACGATCCGCGACTCGGTCGTCATCGCCACGAAGTTCGGGTTCACGAGCGTGCCGGGCAGCCCGCAGCAGCGGGTCCGGGGCGACGCGGCGTACGTGCGGGAGGCCTGCGACGCATCGCTGCGCCGCCTCGGGATCGAGACGATCGACCTGTACTACGCGCACCGGATCGACCCGACGGTGCCGATCGAGGAGACGGTGGGCGCGATGGCCGAGCTGGTCGCTGCGGGCAAGGTCCGCCACCTCGGGTTGTCCGAGGCTGCGCCGGCCACGATCCGGCGGGCCCACGCGGTCCACCCGATCACTGCGCCCGAACTGCCACCGTTGGTGATGAAAATCTTGCTCCCGCTCAGCTGCCACTGGCCGTCGGGACCACGCGTGGCACGCGTTCGGATCGCCTGCAAATCACTGCCGCC
>JALRDW010000146.1 GCA_023262065.1 Acidimicrobiia bacterium
GAGCACGCGATTTTCCGGCGAGACTAAGCTCAGCACGTTTCTCGCTATCGCGGAGCAGTTCTTCAATCTTCGCCGCCAATTCGCTCACTTCTTCTGAGGTGAAAAGCACTCCCGCTTTTCCGCGGTCGAGAACGTCAACAAATGCGGGTAGATCGCTCGCGATAACTGGTGCCCCGGCAGCCATCGCCTCCGCAAGAATAATTCCGAAGCTTTCGCCCCCAGTATTTGGTGCCACATATACCGCAACTGAACGAAGCAGTTGTTGCTTCCTGGAATCGTTCACGCGACCAAGAAAATGTAAACGGGTACGTAATCCTTCGGAACATTTTTCCAAGAATTCCGTCGGGTCACCCGGCCCTGCCACGACGACTTGAAAATCTATTCGCTTTTTTAGAAGCTCTTCACATGCAGCCAGAAGAATCGATAATCCTTTGCGCGATTCTTCGAAACGACCAATGAATCCGATTGCATTCTGACCAAATTCATCTGTTGCATCACCATCTGAAAATGCTTGGTGATTTATCCCGTTGGGAATCACCACGGCATCCGTCTCTAAGTGCTCAGTGAGAGTAACGCGAGCGGTCTGGCTGACTGCAATCCGCGCATGAAGTTTTTCGATAGCTGGTTCTAAGATCGGACCAACAGCATAGATAGCTTTTTGTTTCGGCGCTGATACGTGGAATGTACCAACCATCGGACCTTCTGCCGCCCAGCAAGCCAAGAGTGAGAGCGATGGAATCGCTGGTTCATGTAAATGAAGTAAATCGAAATCTCCTTCTTGTATCCAACGACGGACACGTCGATTAGCTACCGGCCCGAAGGTCACGCGCGCCACTGCACCGTTGTATGGGATAGCAATTGGGCGCCCCACACTCTGCACCCATGAAGGAAGCGAACCTTCATCGACTGCTGGGGCTAACACTGAAACCTGGTGCCCTTGTGCCATGCAGTACAGAGCCAAGTCATTGATGTGCGCTTGGACGCCACCTGGAAGATCCCAGCCATAAGGGGAAACCATTCCGATATTCAATCTGCGTTGCGAATCACTCCCCTCGATTCTCATTACGAGATCCAGATTCTTTGGAGCATATGCCAATCTTCTGGATTCTTCGCGATACCTGCTGCAAAATGATGCGCGCTCTGCTGGATGAGATCCTTGATTTGCTCCTGCTCAGTCAAAGCCGTTGAGGTGAGTGGCTTCGAGAATGCAATATGGATACCTGTTCCGCGATAAGTAACATGTGCAACGATGAGGTGAGAGTTATTTCTTAGGGCGAGGAGCGGTTCGGTCACCGTGGTTCCCCTTCGTGGATGGTGCGGGACGCGCGTCGGGAGGGGCCCGACGCGATCCGGTACGGAGCCGTCAGCGGTTGCGGACGGGCAGGTGCTTCACGCCGTTGATGAGCGTCGAGTGCAGACGCTCGATCTCACCGGCCTGGGTCATGTTCGGGATGCGGGTGAGCATCTCCTCGAACATGACCTTGATCTCCATCTTGGCGAGGCTCGCGCCGAGGCAGTAGTGCGGACCTCGGCCGCCGAACGCGATGTGCTCGTTGGGCGTCCGCCCGACGTCGAAGGTCTGGGCGTCCGGGAAGATGTCCTCGTCGCGGTTCGCGGAGCCGTACCAGACGGTGACCTTGTCGCCCTCGGCGATCGGCACGCCGCGGATCTCGGTGTCCTGGGTCGCCGTGCGCCGGAAGTACATGACCGGGCTCACGTACCGGAGCATCTCGTCGACCGCCGTGTCGAGCAGCCCCGGGAGGTCGGCCTGCAACCGGGCCATCTGGTCGGGGTGCTGCATGAGCGTGTACATGCCGCCGGAGATCAGGTTGCGGGTCGTCTCGTTGCCCGCGACCGACAGGAGCAGCACGAAGACGTTGAACTCGATGTCCGAGAGCTTCTCGCCCTCGAGCTCGGCGTTGATGAGCGTCGAGACGATGTCGTCGAGCGGTCGCTCGCGGCGGGAGTCGGCGAGGCTCTGCGCGTACGCGTACAGCTCCATCGACGCGCTCAGCGCGGCCTCGGCCCCGCCGGCCCCGTACTCCGGGTCGTCCGAGCCGATCATGCGGTTCGACCACTCGAAGATCTTGTTGCGGTCCTCGTAGGGCACGCCGAGCAACTCGGCGATCACCACGAGCGGCAGCTCAGCCGCGAGGTTCGGAACGAAGTCGTAGGCCTCGTCGAGGTCGACGACCGCGTCCACGATCTTCGTGGCCGCGGCCCGGATGGGGGCCTCCATCTGCTTCGTGACCTTGGGGGTGAAGCCCCGGGCCACCAGGTTGCGCAGACGCGTGTGCTGGGGCGCGTCCTGGTTGAGCATCATGAGCTCCGCGCCCTCCATCTCGTCGACGAGGAGGGCACCCGGCCGGGCCGAGGAGAAGACGGCGGTGTTGCGCTCGATGTCGATGACGTCGCGGTACTTCGAGCAGACCCAGAAACCCGGCGCGAACTCGGTCGACTCGTGCCACCAGACGGGCGCGTTGTTGCGCAGCCATGTGAAGAACTCGATCGGCGGCCCGGCGGCGTAGGTGCTCGGGTCGTCGAGGTTGACGGGGGTGACCTGGCTCGACATCGGTGTTCCTCTCGCGTGGATCGAGACCGTCGCGAGTGGGTCGCCCGGGTGCGCGGGGTGTCGGCGACAGGCCCCCCGACCCGTGCTCCGCCCCACTCCGGCGGATCCCGACGAGGGTAGCGCGGGAGGGGCCTCAGGTAGAATCGGTTCTCGCACGCCGCCGAGACCGAGGGGAACCCGTGCCCGAGATCCTGCCCATGAGCACGAAGCACTGCACCGTCGAACGGGACGGCCACGTCGTGACGCTCACCATGAACCGCCCCGAGGCGAAGAACGCGCTCAGCCCCGACATGCTCGTCGGGCTGGCCCAGGGCTTCGACTACGTGGACGAACAGGACGACGTGCGCGTGGCGATCCTCACGGGCGCCGGCGGTTGCTTCTCCTCCGGCGCCGACCTCAAGGCCATGTCGAAGCCATCCGAGGACGAGCGCGTCCGCCAGGCCATGGCCGATGCACCCGGCCTGCACTGGAAGGCACTGCTGCGCGACCACCGTCTCACCAAGCCACTCATCGCCGCGGTCGAGGGCTACGCGGTGGCCGGCGGGACCGAGATGCTCATGGGCACGGACATCCGCATCGCCGCCGAGGGCGCGATCTTCGGCGTCTGGGAGGCCAAGCGGGGCCTGTTCCCCCTCGGTGGCTCCGCCGTGCGACTCCCCCGCCAGATCCCCTACACCCTGGCGATGGACGTGCTCCTCGCCTGCCGCCCGATCACCGCCCTCGAGGCCCGGGAGATCGGCATGGTCGGGCGGGTCGTGCCCGACGGCGAGGCCCTGTCGGTCGCCCGGGCCGTGGCGGCCCAGGTGGCCGCCAACAGCCCGGTCTCGACGAAGGCCATCCTCCGGGCCTTCCGGGAGACCGAGGGCCTCTCCGACGCCGAGTCCATGGCCATCCAGGACGGCATCGGCTGGGAGGTGTTCGCCTCCGAGGACGCCCAGGAGGGGCCGCGGGCCTTCGCCGAGAAGCGCCCGCCGAACTTCATCGGCCGATGACCGAGTCGTCGTCCGGGGCGCCGGTGGAGAACGCCATGCTCGCCGCGCTCTCCTTCGACGCCGACGCCACGGCCGAGTTCGCCAGCGACCCGCGCCGCCGCCTCACGCAGTCGGTCCGTCACGTCATCGACGCGATCCTCACCCGCGACGACGTCGACGACGCGGTGCTCGCCGAGGCGGCCGACGCCGCCGACGCCATCGCAGCCTCGATCGCCGGGTCGCCGCACGCCGCCGGCCAGCGCGGCCGTCGCCGACTCGAGGCCCGGTCCCACGGCGACTACCTGACCCGATCGCCGATCGTCGGTCCGGTGAACCCGGTCGCGCCCCCGCTCTCGTGGACGGTCGTCGACGGCGCCGTCGTCGGGCACGGCGCGTTCCACGCCGCCTACGAGGGCCCGCCCGGTTACGTGCACGGCGGATGGATCGCGCTCACCTTCGACGAGATCCTCGGCATGGCCAACGTGGCCAGCGCGAACCCGGGCATGACCGGGTCCCTCAAGGTGCGGTACCGGCGGCCGACCCCGTTGCACACCGACATCGAGTTCCGGGCATGGACCGAGGCCGTCGACGGCCGCCGGGTGACCGCGCGCGGCACGATGTCGGTCGACGGCGTCGTCACGGCCGAGGCCGAGGGACTGTTCGTCATCATCGATCCCGAGAAGGCCTGGGAGTACTTCGGCCGGGCCCGCGGCGAGGCCGCACCACCCGGCGTCGACGGACCCGAGGGCGACCCGGCCTGAGCCGCCGCATCCGACGCGGCCGCCGCCGGTTGGCATAGTGGGACCGTGGTGACCGTCGCGCTCGTCCTCGGTGCCGGTGGACTCACCGGTCAGGCGTTCCACGCGGGCGTGCTGTCCGGACTGGCCGACGCGACCGGGTGGGACGCCCGCGACGCCGCACTCATCGTCGGCACCTCGGCGGGATCCTCGGCCGGTGCCTACATCCGGACCGGCCTGTCGCCGGCCGACGCGGCGGCGACGCTGCGCGGCCGACCCCGCTCGGCGGAGGGTGACGAGATCATGGGCCGGCTCGGCGAGGCCGGCGACTGGCGCACCCCGGTCGGCCGCCGCACCCTCCCCCGCCCGCCGCACGCCCGCCTGCTGCGCCGCCTCGCGACCCGGCCGTGGGAGCTGCGACCCGAGACCGTGGTCGCGGTGTCGCTCCCGAAGGGACGCGTCCCCCCGGAGACGTGGACCGACGCGCTCCACGGCGTCACCGGTCCCGGCTGGAGTCGGGAACCCCTCTGGATCTGCGCCGTGCGGGTGGAGGACGGACACCGGGTCGTCTTCGGCCGCGACGACGCACCGACGACCGACCTCGCGACCGCGGTCGGTGCCTCCTCGGCGATCCCCGGGTACTTCCGGCCGGTCGAGATCGGCGGGCACCACTACGTGGACGGTGCCGCCTACTCGGCCACGAACGCCGACCTGGTCCTCCCACTGCGCCCCGACCTCGTGATCATCTCCTCGCCGATGTCGGTGGCGCGCTCGGCGATGACCCTCGACCTGCGGACCGCGCCGCGTCTCCACTTCCGCCGACGCCTCGCCCAGGAGGTCCGCCGCCTGCGCACCGCGGGCATCCCGGTCGTCGCGTTCCAACCCTCCCCCGAGGACCGGGCGGTGATGGGCGGGGACACCATGGCCGAGGGGCGCGACGCCGCGGTGGTGGAGCAGGTGCACGCGACGACGCTGCGCCGGGTGGCCCGGGCCGACATGGCCCGGCGACTCGCTGCGATCACCTAGGACCTCCGGGGCCGTCCGGGGCACCCGGACGGCCGGACCGGACGACGGCCTATCGTGCGCCGCATGGGTCTGCCGCAGGACGGGATGAGTCGGGACGAGGTGCTCGCCGCCCTCGAGGCGATGCGCGCCGACGACAAGGACTGGCGCAACGGTCGGTGCTTCGCGCTCGTGTTCCACGCAGGCGACGAGGTCGAGGACGTGGTGCGCGAGGCGAGCGTCATGTACCTGTCCGAGAACGCGCTCAACCCACTCGCGTTCCCGAGCTTGGGGCGGATGCAGGAGGAGGTCGTCGACGCGGTCGCCGAGATGCTGCACGGCCGCGACGAGGGTCGCGAGGCCGCCGGGTTCATGACCTCGGGCGGCACGGAGTCGATCCTGCTCGCGGTGAAGTCCGCCCGCGACCGAGCCCTCGCCGAACGTGGGATCACCGAACCCAACCTGGTCCTCGGGCGCAGCGCCCACGCCGCGTTCCACAAGGCCGGGCACGACTACGGGGTCGAGGTCCGCAAGGTCGACGTCCGGGGGGACTGGCGGGTCGACGTGGACGCGATGTCCCGCCTCGTCGACGACAACACCGTGCTGCTGGTCGGCTCGGCCCCGCAGTACCCACAGGGCGTCATCGACCCGATCCCGGAGATCGCCGCGCTCGCGCAGGACCGGGGGATCTCGTGCCACGTCGATGCCTGCATGGGCGGCTTCGTCCTGCCGTTCATGGAGCGCCTCGGGTTCGCGGTGCCACCCTGGGACTTCCGGGTCGACGGTGTCACCTCGATCTCGGCCGACATCCACAAACTCGGGTACGCGCCGAAGGGCGCGTCGGTGCTGCTGCATCGCACCGCCGAGCTGCGCCGGCACCAGATCTTCCTGTTCGACGACTGGCTCGGCGGGTTCTACGCCTCCCCGGGCATCCAGGGGACGCGCTCGGCCGTGCCGATCGCCGCGTCCTGGGCCGTCCTGCACTTCCTCGGCGAATCCGGCTACCTGCGGCTCGTACGCACCACCATCGACGCCACGATCCGCCTCGTCGAGGGCGTGCGCGCCATCCCCGGACTCCGCATCCTCGGCGAACCCGATGCGCACCTCGTGGCCATCGCAGCCGACGATCCCGAACGGCTCGACATCTTCCGGGTCATGGACGAACTGGGCGCCCGCGGCTGGCACCTCGACCGGCAGACCCCGCCCGACTCGATCCATGCGACGGTCTCCGCCGGCACCGCACCGGCCATCGACGCGTTCCTCGCCGACCTCGCCGCTGCGGTGTCCCGGGTCGGATCGGCCCGCACCGAGGACCGCTCGACCGACTACGCGCCCCTGCCCGAGGAGGGCTGAGGCGTGGCGACGGCGAACGCGCCCCGCGCGGTCGAGACCGCCGAGCGCCGACGCCGGCTCGTGGACGCCGCGGTCGAACTCGCGCAGCAGGGTGGGTACGACGCGGTGCAGATGCGCGACGTGGCGAACCGGGCCGACGTCGCGCTCGCCACGCTGTACCGCCAGTACCCGTCGAAGGACCAGCTCCTGCTCGCCGCGCTCGCCGACCAGACCGGAACCCTGCGCGACATCCTCGGCAAGCGCCCGGCCCGCGGCGCCACCCCACTGGACCGGGTGAACGGGGTGCTGGAACGGGCGACCCGCGCGCTCACCCGCGAGCCCCGGCTCGCCGGCGCGATGGTCACCGCGCTGGGCTCACCCGAGCCGGATGCTGCGGCGATCAAGCAGGAGATCCTCCAACTGCTGCGCGGCATCCTCGGGGACGCCGGCGGGTTCCAGGAGGTGTCGGACGCCGACGCCGCACTCCGGACCCTCGGCTACGTCTGGTTCGCCGCGCTCGGGGCGTGGAGCAGCGGCATGATCGACGACGAGCAGATGCTCACGGACCTCTCCGAGGCCGCCCGACTGCTGCTGGCCGGCACCCGCTGACGGGTCACCCGGCGAGCCGGGACCGGACCTCGCCCGCGAGCGGCCCGTTCACCGGATCCGAGGAGTCGACCGGCCCGAGCACGATCCAGTCGGCCCCCGCATCCACGTGGGCCCGGAGCGCCGCCGCCACGGTCGCCGGCGAACCGACGAGCGTGCGCGGGCCGGCCCCGAGCCGGGCCGCCTTGGCCGCTGCCGCGTCGTCGGATCGCTCGAGCACGCACAGCCCGCCCCAGGTCGCGAGCACCGGAGCCCCGTCGGCGCGGGCCGCGATCGTCGCCCGACCCGTGGCGAACCCGGCGGCATCGCCA
>JALRDW010000151.1 GCA_023262065.1 Acidimicrobiia bacterium
GAGGACGAGTGGGT
Source organism: Acidimicrobiia bacterium (assembly GCA_023262065.1). Classification (GTDB taxonomy): domain Bacteria; phylum Actinomycetota; class Acidimicrobiia; order IMCC26256; family IMCC26256; genus IMCC26256. Next base: position 15 of record JALRDW010000151.1, read on the forward strand.
GCGCCTCGGCGTCGAGTCGCAGAACTGGTCGCTCTCGCAGTTCATGCACGGCGAGCAGGGTGCGCTCATCTGCACCGCCCAGATCGTCGAGACCGTGCCGTGGATCGACGCCAAGTACTACGCGGCGACCCAGGTCATGGACGAGGCCCGCCACGTGGAGGTCTTCGCCAAGTACCTCGACACCAAGCTCTCCGGGCACTACCCGGGGAACGCCCACCTGCGGATGCTCCTCGACGACATCAGCGCCGACGACCGCTGGGACATGACCTACCTCGGCATGCAGATCATGGTCGAGGGTCTGGCGCTCGCCGCCTTCGGGTTCATGCAGCAGATGACCACCGAGCCGTTGCTCAAGAAGCTGCTCCGCTACGTCATGTCGGACGAGGCCCGGCACGTCGCCTTCGGCGTGCTCTCGCTGCAGGACTTCTACACCGAGCTCAACTCGGCGGAGATCCGGGAGCGTCAGGAGTTCGCCTACGAGGCCGCGGTACGCATGCGCGACCGGTTCCTCCAGCAGGAGGTCTGGGAGCGGATGGGCGTCGACGTCAAGGAGGCGCTCTCGCTCGTCCTCGCCGACCCGACCCGCAACGTCTTCCAGGGCATGCTCTTCTCGAAGATCGTGCCGAACTGCAAGAAGCTGGGTCTGCTCGATGCGGGCGACGGCTGGCTGCGGACCAAGTTCACCGAGCTCGGTGTGATCCAGTTCGAGGACTGGGTCGACACCGGCGAGGAGTACGCGATGCTCGACGAGGTCTCCAAGGACCGCACCGCCTGAGCGATCCGCCGATCGGTTCCACGCGATGGCCGCCCTCCGGGGCGGCCATCGTCGTTTCCGGATGCGGCTACCCTCACCACGATGACGCCCCCCACCCGCATCGTGTTCCTCGGCGGCCTCGGCGAGATCGGGCGCAACTGCATGTTCCTCGAGGTCGAGGAACGCATCCTGCTCATCGACTGCGGGCTCATGTTCCCCGAGGTCGACATGCCCGGGGTCGACCTCGTGCTCCCGGACTTCACCTACCTGCGCGAGCACGCCGACGCGATCGAGGGCGTCGTGCTCACTCACGCCCACGAGGACCACGCGGGTGCGCTGTCCTTCCTCCTGCGTGACGCGTCCTTCCCGATCTACGCCGCGCCGCTCTCGCTGGGCATGGCCGCCAACCGCATCCGGGAGTCGGGGCTCATCGACCGCACCGAGCTCATCCCGGTGGCCGACGGTGAGCGACGCGCCATCGGGCCCTTCGACGTCGAGTTCGTGCCCGTCACCCACTCGGTGCCGCACGCCTTCGCCGCCGCCTACCACACGCCCGCGGGAACGATCCTGCACACGGGCGACTTCAAGCTGGACCTCTCACCGATCGACGGTCGCCGGACCGACCTCGCCCTCCTCGGCGAGATCGCCCGTCGGCCGGGCGGGGTGCGTCTGCTGATGTCGGACTCCACGAACGCCGAGCGGCCCGGCTCCACACCCTCGGAGTCGATCGTGGGGGCGCGCATGCGCTCGCTCTTCCGTGAGCGCGAGGGCAAGCGGGTCATCGTCGCCTCCTTCGCCTCGCACCTCCACCGGGTCCAGCAGGTCGCCGAGGCCGCGCTCGCCGCCGGTCGGTCGCTCGCATTCGTCGGTCGATCGATGGTGAACAACGTCGCGCTCGCCCGAGAGATGGGCCTGCTTGACCTGCCGGTCGGCCGGATCATCGATCTCGAGGAGGTCGAGCGCTACGCGCCGGGCGACGTCTGCATCATCTGCACGGGGTCCCAGGGCGAGCCGATGGCGGCGCTGTCCCTCATGGCCGCCCACGAGCACAAGTGGGTCCACATCGGCGACGACGACGTCGTCGTGATCTCCGCCCACGCGATCCCGGGCAACGAGTCGAACGTGTCGCGCATCATCGACTCGCTCTACCGGGCCGGGGCCGAGGTCGTGCACGGCGGCAACGATCACGTGCACGTGTCGGGCCACGCGTCGCAGGAGGAGCTGAAGTTCATGCTCAACCTCGTGCAGCCCGAGTGGTTCGTGCCGGTGCACGGCGAGTACCGGCACATGGTCAACCATGCGATGCTCGCCGAGCAGTCCGGCGTGCCGGCCGAGCGCGTCATCATCTGCGAGGACGGGGACGCCCTCACCCTCGACGACGCCGGACTCTCGGTGGAGCGCGAGGCCGTGCCCGCGGGGTACGTCTACGTCGACGGGATCGTCGGGGACATCGGCCACGGGGTCCTGCGGGACCGCCGGAACCTGGCCGAGGAGGGGTTCGTGGCGGTCATCGTGACCATCGACAAGCACACCGGCGAGATCGTCACCGGGCCCGAGATCGTCACCCGGGGCTGGGTCCACGGTGAGGAGGCCGAGGCCCTGCTCGAGGAGGCGGCCGCCGCGGTCCGGGCCTCCATCGAGGACGCCACCCGTGAGGGGGCCACCGACTTCGACACCATCCGGCGCCACACCCGCCGGGCCGCGGGGCGGTTCATCGCCGACCGTACCCGGCGGCGCCCGGCCGTGATCCCCGTGGTCATGGAGGTCTGAACCCGTCCGGCCCGCTGCTCCGGGGGCGCATGGGGGTGAGGCGGGATGGGGCTCAAGGTCCCCATGTTGCCCGTGTGGTTGGTGTTAGCGTCGCCTCCGATGGCTGCCACGAAGACCTCCCGCGCCCGCAAGCCCGCCCGCAAGCCGGCTCGCAAGTCCACCTCCCGGCGTTCCACGGCCCGCAAGCCGGCGGCCCGGCGGACCACCCGGTCCCGGACCGGCACCCGGTCGGCCCCCCGCCGTACGACCCCGTCGCGGGCTCGGGTCGCCTGGACCGAGCAGCTCGGGGGCCATGCCGCCGACGCGCTCGCCATCGGTCTCGCTGCGGTCGCGGTCCTCACGGGTCTCGCGCTCGCCACCGATCTCGCGGGCCCGTTCGGCTCCGCCTGCCAGTCGGTCATCACGCTGCTGGCCGGGCGCGGTGCCTTCCTCGTCCCGGCCGTCTGCGTGGCCGTCGCGGTGCACCTGCTGCGCCAGCGCCACGCCCACGCGGCCGACGGATCCGCCGAGGAGCGTCCGGTCCACCTGCTGCGCATCGGGGTCGGCCTGGCGCTGCTCGTGGCCGGCCTCCTCGGCCTCCTCGCCCTCGGTGATCCCGTCGTCGACACCTCGGCCGAGGTGCTGCGCGCCAACGGCGGCCTCCTCGGTGCCGTCGTGGCGACCCCGCTGCACGCGGTGCTCGGGACCGTCGGTGCGGCGGTCGTACTCGTCGCGCTCGTGGCCCTCGGCGCACTCGTCGCCACCGGCACCTCGCTCGCCCGAGTCGTCGCGGTCCTCTCGGGTGCGGGGCGCACCGTCGCCGGGCACCTGAACCGGTTCCTCGAACTCGACGGCGGGTCCGATGCGGACGAGGTCGAGATCGAGCCCGAGCCCGCGGCCAAACCCGCACGGGCCCGGCGCGCCACGGTCGAGACGATGGAGCCGGTCGCCCCCGAGGTGGTCGAGCCCGAGCCTGAGCCCGAGCCGGAACCGATCGAGGCGTACGACGAGTACGACGGGTACGACGAGCCCGAGGTCGTCGTACCGGAGGTCGTCGACGAGGACCCCGAACCCGCCATGGCGGTGAGCGCCCCGGCGCACACCGACTGGGTGCTGCCGTCGGTCGACCTCCTGCGCCGCTCCCAGCACAAGGAGATGGACACCCGCGCCATCGAGGCGAGTGGGGCGGTGCTCGAGCAGACGCTCAAGGATTTCGGGGTGGACGCCCAACTCGTCGGCATGACCGTGGGCCCGACCGTCACGCGCTACGAGCTCGAGCTCGCGGCCGGCGTGAAGGTCAACAAGGTCACGGGTCTGAGCCACGACATCGCGTACGCGATGGCCAGTGCCGACGTGCGCATCCTCGCCCCGATCCCCGGTCGTTCCGCGATCGGCGTCGAGGTCCCGAACAAGCAGCGCCAGCTCATCACACTCGGCGACATCCTCGCCTCGGACGAGGCGGCGCGGGCCACGCACCCGCTCGAGGTCGGCCTGGGCCGCGACATCGCCGGCAAGTCGATGATGCTCAACCTCGCCACGATGCCGCACCTGCTCATCGCAGGGGCCACCGGCGCGGGCAAGTCCTCCTGCATCAACTCGATCATCACCTCGATCCTCGTGCGGGCGACCCCCGACGAGGTGCGCCTCATCCTCGTCGACCCGAAGCGGGTCGAGCTGGGCCAGTACAACGGCCTGCCCCACCTGCTCACCGAGGTCGTGGCCAACCCGAAGAAGGCGGCGAACGCGCTCGAGTGGTGTGTGCGCGAGATGGACATGCGCTACGAGCTCCTCGCCGAGGTCGGCGTGCGCGACATCACCGGGTACAACGCGATGTTCGATCGCGGCGACCTCCCGACGGTCGAGAACCCGGACCCGCACGGCGGTCGCACCTACGAGCGACTGCCGTTCATCCTCATCGTGGTCGATGAGCTCAACGACCTCATGATGGTGGCGGCCCGAGACGTGGAGAACAGCATCTGCCGCATCGCCCAGATGGCGCGTGCGGTGGGCATCCACCTCATCATCGCCACGCAGCGCCCGTCGGTGGACGTCATCACCGGCGTCATCAAGGCCAACGTCCCGAGCCGACTCGCGTTCAGCGTGACGAGCATCGCCGACTCCCGGGTCATCCTCGATCAGGCGGGGGCCGAGAAGCTCATCGGTCAGGGGGACATGCTCGCCGCGCCCGCCTCCGGCAAGCCCGCCCGTGTGCAGGGATCGTGGGTGGACGAGGAGTGCGTGCGCAAGGTCGTGGCCCACTGGAAGCGCCAGGTCACCGAGGTCCAGTACGTCGAGGGCGTGCAGGGCTCGGACGAGGCCTCGGGCGGTGGCGCCGGCGGGTACGACGACGACGACAACGACGACCTCCTCGTCCAGGCGATGGAACTCGTCGTGCGCAGCGGTCTCGGGAGCACCTCGATGCTGCAGCGCAAACTGCGCGTCGGGTTCGCCCGGGCCGGTCGCCTCATGGACCTCCTCGAGCGCAAGGGCGTCGTCGGGCCGAGCGAGGGTTCCAAGGCCCGCGCCGTGCTCATGACGGTCGAGGAGTTCGAGGAGATGCACTCCCGCGCCTGACGGCGTTCGGCCCCTCGGGCCGTCGTCACTAGGATGCGACGCATGTCGGAGCGCTTCTTCGTCGAGACGCTCGGCTGCCCCAAGAACGCGGTCGACTCCGACAAGGTCACCGCGACGCTGCTCGCCGACGGTCTCGTGGCCGTCGATGCGCCCGAGGATGCCGACCTCGTCGTGGTCAACACCTGCGCCTTCATCGAGGCGGCGCGGCAGGAGTCCATCGACACGGTGCTCGCGCTCAGCGATCGTCGTCGGTCGGGCGCGCGCCTCGTGGTCACCGGCTGCATGGCCGAGCGCTACGGCGACGAACTCGCCGCCGCACTCCCCGAGGTCGACGCGGTCGTCGCGTGCTGGGTTCCACCATGGTGCCAATTGGCGTATTGCTTCTCGCCAGTTCATTCGCCACATCCGGCATCGCCATGTGGAGCGTTGCCATTGCTGGCGGGCTCTGTCTTGGTGTCTCCTACCCGGCACTGGCCGTCTACAGAGGTGAACTCTTCCCCACTCGCACCCGCGGCTTGGCCGGCGGCATCATCATGACGTCGGCTCTCATGGGCGGAATTGTTGGCTTATTGACCGCGGGCTGGACAATCGATGCCGGCGCTTCCTATGGCTCGGTGCTTCTCGCTCTCAGCGCATTTCCGATCATTGCGTCATTGATTGTGTGGTTCCGTTACCCCGAAACCGCACATATGGAATTGGAAGACATCACGCACGAAGCGTGATCACAACGACTGCACCCAGGCTTTCACCACAACACCGATCTCGGCATCTTTGCGTTGCAGTTCGTGACGTGCGTTCTCCAACAAGTTCCACGTCACCTTTGTTGGCACCACCGCAAAGTGATGTTGCAGTTCTTCGGGCGTACCGAAGTCGTCTTTCGTTCCGCTGATCGCAAGCACCGGTGCAGATATGCGTGGCAGGTGTTCGGTGCGCAGGTTCTCTGGTTTCTTCGGTGGATGCAACGGATACGACATGAGAACCAACCCAGCAACATGCAACGGGTCTTCCGTGTCGGTATTGGCCATGCTGCACATGCGACCACCCATGGAACGCCCGCCGATGACCAATGAAGTGGTGGGCACACCAAGCGACTCTGCAAATGCACGCACTTC
>JALRDW010000292.1 GCA_023262065.1 Acidimicrobiia bacterium
AAGGACCTCGGGGTGAACCGTGCGCCCGTCGGGCTCGCGCCGGGTGTGGCCGATGCCTTCCCGGGCGTCGAGATCACCTACCTCCAGCAGCGCGGGTAGCACCGGTGACCGATTGGTTCGGCGTGACCCGCCGCAACGCCCGGTCGGTCCAGACGACGATCGGGTGGATCTTCTGGGATCCGGGTGCGCTCGAGCGGTACGCGGCACTCGGCCTGCCCGGTCCGCTCGGGTACCTCGCGTCGCGGGCGGCCCCGCTCGAGGACGCGGGTCCCGATGCCGTGATCGCGGCCTTCGGATCGATCAGCCCGGACGGCATCCGGTTCGCGTTCGATCTCGCCGCGCGGTCCGGCCGCCGCTTCCGGGAGTTCTGGGATGCGCGTGACGAGGCGGTGGTCGAGGGCCTGGCGCGCTACGCCCCGGGGATCGTGGATCCGCTCATCGCCCTCGGCCCTCCGCTCTGGGAGGTCGTCGAGCGGCTCCCGCGCCCCGGCCGCACGTTCTTCGGCGCCCACCTGGCGATGGGGCGCCCCGAGGACCCGCTCCTCTCGGGTTGGCATGCGGTCAACTGCATCCGGGAGTGGAGGGGCGACACCCACTGGGCCCTCGTGGCCGCCGCCGGCCTGGACGGTCCGCAGGCCTCCATCCTCCACAACGCGTTCATGGCCTACGAGGGCGACTGGTTGGCCGAGTCGCGGGGGATCGGCGCGGAGGCGATCGAGTCGGGGTGGGCCTCGCTCGAGGCCCGCGGCCTCGCCCGGGGCCGGCGGGTCACGTCCGACGGGCTCCGACTGCGGGAGCACCTCGAGGACGAGACCGACCGGCTCTCGACCGTGGTGTGGGAACTGCTCGGTGAGGACCGGGCGCGGCGGTTCCCGATCGACTTCGAGCCGCCGTGCGAACTCCTGCTCGCGCGGGTCGACGAGACGGCGGGCCCGAACTACCAGCCGGCGTCGCGGGTACGCCCGGCGCGTCCGCAGGACTGACGTGCGAGGATCGTGGTCGTGACCACGCATGAACCGGAGATCACCGGACCGGTCGACCTCGCACTGCCCGACGGTATGCACCTCAACCCCGCCGCCTCCGGTTGGTCGCGAAGCGTGCTGCACACCGCGAACCTCGCCGGGGTGTGGGGGCGCACGAAGCGGTGGGATTACTGGGCGGTGCTCGCCGGGGATCTCGTGGTGTCGAGCGTGTACGCGGATGTCGACTACCTCGGTCTCGCCGATGTCTGGTGGTGCGACCTCGTCGACGGCAGCACCGGCGGCCGCGGGATCACGGTCCCGTTCGCCCGGGGGATCGCGCTCCCGGACCTCCCGGGTACCGCGCCGTTGCGGGCGCGCTCGCGCCACCTCGACCTTGCGGCCACTGACGACGAGGCGGGCACGACGCGGATCGAGGCCACCTGGCGCGAGCGGGACGGTCGGCGCGGCGCGCTCGATGTGGCGATCGCGCTCCCCGCCGGGCACGAGTCCATGAACGTCGTCATCCCGTGGTCGGACCGGAGGTTCCAGTACACCTCGAAGCACCAGGCCCGACCGGCGACCGGTCGCCTGACGGTGGGCGACGCGTCGTGGGAGATCGGCGGCGCAGCGGGTGACGCGTGGGGCGTGCTCGATGTGGGACGGGGCCGCTGGCCCTACTCGACCGTGTGGAACTGGGGCGGCGGGGCCGGACGGGCCGACGACGGCACGGTGGTCGGTGTCCAGATCGGCGGGAAGTGGACCGAGGGCACGGGGGCGACCGAGAACGGGGTGATCCTCGACGGTCGCCTCACGAAGCTCGGTCGGGAACTCGTCTGGACCTACGACTGGGACCGTCCGCTCGAGCCGTGGACGGTGCGTGACCCGGACGGTGCGCTCGACCTCGTGCTCACGCCCCGGTACGACAAGCACTCCCGGACCGACGTCGGGGTCCTGCGCACCGAGACGCACCAGGTGTTCGGCACCTGGTCGGGGAGCGTCACCGACGACGGGGGTCGTCGGGTCACGTTCTCCGGACTGCAGGGGTTCGCCGAGGAGTCACGCTCGCGCTGGTGAGCCGGCACGGCGTCGCTGCGTGGCCTCGACCACCTCGATCACCAGCAGGAGCAGGATCGCCGATCCGATGCACACCCCGAGAGCCGGGATGCTCAGCGGTGCGAGGTCGAAGATCCGCCGCATGAAGGGCACGTACATCGCGAACAGCTGGAGTCCGACGACGCCGATCGCCATGATCAGCAGCGTGGGGTTGCCGCGCCAGTCGAGGCGGTGCAGCGGCACCTTCGTCGAACGGTTGGCGACGGCCTGTGCGACCTGCATGAAGGCGATCGACGTGAAGATGATGGTCTGGTAGTAGGCGACGTCTCCGACGTTGCGGAACGCGGTGCCGAGCGCAAGTGCGACCGCGCCGATCACGACGCCGACCCACACCGTCCGCGCGCCCCAACCCTCCGACCAGATGCTGCTCGCCGGATCGATGGGGGGCCGTCGCATCACGTCGGGCTCGGCCTGTTCGGTGCCCATGGCGAGGCCGAGCAGGCCGTCGGTCATGAGGTTGAGCCAGAGCAACTGGAGGGGGAGCAGGGCCACGGCGAACGCCTTGGTCTCACCGGCCAGCAGCATGAGCAACGGCCACAGCAGCAGCACCATGATCTTGCCGACGTTCCCGGCGAGCGAGTAGTTCACGAAGCGGCGGAGGTTGTCGTAGATGACCCGGCCCTCCTCGACCGCGGCGACGATCGTGGCGAAGTTGTCGTCCCGCAGCACCATGTCGGCCGCCTCCTTGGAGACGTCGGTGCCGGTGACCCCCATCGCCACGCCGATGTCGGCCCGCCGCAGGGCGGGGGCGTCGTTCACGCCATCGCCGGTCATCGCGACCACCTGGCCGTCGGCCCGGAGCGCCTCGACGATGCGGAGCTTGTGCTCGGGCGAGACGCGGGCGAACACCGAGGTGGTACGGGCCAGCTCGCGCAGGGCCTCGTCGTCGACGTCGTCGAGTTCCCGGCCGGTGACCACCGGGTGGTCCTCATCCGCGCGGACGATGCCGAGGTCGCGGGCGATCGCACGGGCGGTGAGCGGGTGGTCCCCGGTGATCATCACGACGCGCACACCCGCATCGCGGCACGTCGTGACCGCGTCGCGGGCCTCGGTGCGCGGCGGGTCGACGATACCGACGAGTCCGATGAGGACGAGGTCGTCCTCCTGGTCGGTCCCGGGCTCGTGGTGGTCGATCGGCCGGTACGCGACGGCGAGCACGCGTACACCGTCGGCGGCGAGGGCGTCGTTGGCTGCGACGATGCGCGCCCGTTCGTCGTCGTCGAGGGTCTCGACCCGTCCGTCCACCCAGACGCCGGTGGTGTGGCTCAGCAGGCTGTCGGGCGCGCCCTTGACGATCGCCACGGTCGCCGCCGGTTCGATGTGCTCGAACCCGGCGCGGCGGTCATCGGCGAGCGGACCGTGGATGGTGCTCATGCGCTTGCGCTCGGAGTCGAAGGGCAGCTCATCGGTCCGAGGATGTGCCGAGCGCAATCCGGCGACGTCGATGCCGACGTCGTGGGCGGCGACGAGCAGTGCGGTCTCCGTCGGGTCACCGATGGTGGTGACCTCGCCGTCGTCGGTCACGTGGAACTCGGCGTCGTTGCACAGCGCACCGGCGGTGAGCGCGAGCAGCGTCGCGGGTCGGTGGGGCTCCGCCGCGTCGTGCTCGCCGAGCACCGAGCGATGGCCGGACGCCTCCAGCACGGTCACCGTCATGCGGTTCTGCGTGAGGGTGCCGGTCTTGTCCGAGCAGATGACCGTGACCGACCCGAGGGTCTCGACCGCCGGCAGTCGCCGGACCAGCGCCTGTCGGCGGAGCATGCGTTGTGCGCCGATCGCGAGCGTCAGGGTGACGACCGCGGGCAGGCCCTCGGGGATCACGGCCACGGCCACGCTGATCGCGGTGAGCACGAGGTCGCTCCACGACTCGCCGCCGATCCGGCCGATCAGGATCATGAGCACGGCCACGACGGCGCCGGCGAGCGCCAACTGCTTGCCGACGCGGTCGAGCCGGAGCTGCAGGGGAGTGGGTGCCGGTGCCACGCCCTGGATGAGGGCCGCGATGTGGCCGAGCTCGGTGCTCATGCCGGTGGCCACGACGACCCCGACCCCGCGGCCGTAGGTCACCTGCGTCCCGGAGAAGGCGAGGTTCCGGCGGTCGCCGAGCGGCGCCCGTTCGTCGTCGATGACCGCGAGTTCCTTCTCCACCGGCTCGGACTCGCCGGTGAGCGCGGCCTCCTCGATCCGGAGGTTGGCCACCTCGAGCAGGCGGAGGTCAGCCGGAACGACATTGCCCGCCTCGAGCAGCACCACATCGCCCGGGACGAGTTCGACCGCCGAGACCTCGGAGACCCGTCCAGCCCGCTCGACCCGCACGAGGGGCACGGCGAGCCGGCGCAGGGCGGCGATCGCCTGCTCGGCCCGGTACTCCTGCACGAAGCCGAGGATCGCGAACAGCACGACGATCGCGCCGATCGCGCCGGCCTCCACGTACTTGCCGATCGCCAGTGACAGCAAGGCGGCCCCGATGAGGAGGACGACCATGAACGCGGTGACCTGCTCCCAGAGGATGCGGACCGCGGGTTTCGAGCCCTTGTCGATGAGCTCGTTGCGTCCGACGCTGGCGAGGCGGTTCGCTGCGTCGGACGGGTCGAGGCCGTGACGGTTCGAGTCGAGGCGCGTCAGGACGCTGTCAGCGTCGATGGTGTGCCACGCCGGGGCGCTGCGCTCGTTGGTGGCCGGGGTTGCAGACATGGGGGACTCCTCGGTGACGATGACGCTCATCGACGCCGAAGGTCTCTCCCACCACGAGTCGCTCGTGGCTACCGGCACCGGGTCGATGTGGGACCGACCGTATTGACGGTGCCGATACTTGCGGGATACTCCCCTTCAGTGCCTCCTCCGACCGCGGTCGGCAGGCGACTCCGGCACCTTACCCCCTGCCGGTCGGGGGCAGGACTCGATCAGGCGTCAGGGAGCCAGGACCCGTGCGCCCCGAACGGGACGCGGCGGGGCAGTTCGACCCTCGCCACGGGATCGGCCGTGAAGTCCTGGGCCTCGAGCACGTTGAGGGTCGTCACGTCGCTGCGGTCATCGTGGGAGAGGCAGATGATCCAGCCCTCGTCCTCGCCCGCATCCGGACCCGCCGGCGCGAAGACCGGTTCGAACACGTGCACCGCCTCGTCGCCGAAGGAGTGGGTCTCGACCGCGCCGCTCCGGAGGTCGTACTTGTGGATCTCGGCCGTGAAGTCGGGGGAGGCGCCCGGGCGGAGACCGGCCATGTAGCCGAACCGGGCCGGCTGGCCGATGCGGCGGTCGTCGATCCGCGGGAAGTCGCCGTGGTGGTCGTCGAGGTGGGTCTCCGAGGACCGCCCGGTCGACAGATCGAGGTTCCACTGCCACGGGGTCGACTGATCGCCGAGGTCGCTCATGCCGCCCTCCATGATCGAGGACGCCCGGCACACCTGGATGACGATCTCGTCGTCCTGCTCGTAGGCGTTGAACGAGTGGAACACCGTGCAGGGCTCGACCTCGAACCACCGGACGTCGGCGTTCGTGCCGGCGCGGGGCATGACCCCGATGCGGCCACCCTCCTCGCGCCGGAACCGGAACCCACCGTTGTCGATCGAGAACACGATCGGCAGATCGAAGAACAGCGAGTAGTGCTCGGTGATCGCGAAGTCGTGCATCATGATCGGGTTCGGGATCTCGATCTGCTCGGTCTGGACGAGGTTCCCGGCCGCGTCGACCCGGTGGTACGTGAGCCACGGCTCGTTCATGAACTGGTAGCCGAAGAACATGAGCTCGCCGGTCGTGGGACAGACCTTCGGGTGTGCGGTCATCGGCGTGGCGAGGCGACCGTCGAAGTCGAAGCACCCGACGGTGTTGAGCTCGCGGTCGAGCTGCCAGGGCAGGTGGGCCTCCTCGAGGGCGAGGATGCGGCCCGCATGCTCGATGACGTGGGTGTTCGCCGGGGACAGGCGGAGGTCGGCGATCCCCTCCATCATGTCGAGGTCGTTGTCGACGTAGGGGGTGTGCACGTACCGGTTTCGGTACGAGACCCGACCGTCGGCGATCTCGAAGCCGTGCACCATGCCCGCACCGAAGAACCAGTGCCACGGCACGCGCCCGGCCGGGTTGAATCCGTTGCGCAGGTACGCGCCGGACAGACCCTCGGGCATCGATCCGATGACCGGAAGCGAGTCGATGGTCGCCTCGTCATCGATCGGCGAGAAGTTGCCCCGCATGAACCAGGGCGTGTCGGCCCCGAAGCGGTTCGGGCGTTCGTGCGTCGCGGTCATGGCTTCCCCCCGGAAACTGGCGAGTGCGTTCCGAGGGTAGCCGTGTTCACCGTCCGGCGGACGGGGGTGCCTACGATCGGGGCGTGGAGTCCCGGGTCTTCGAGCAGATCGACGCCGAGGCGGTCGAGTTCTTCCGGGCCAACGGCTGGGTCATGTCCCGCACCCTCGATGCAGCCGGGGCCGAGCGGCTCCGGGGCTGGGTCGACGAGATCATGGGCTGGCCCGACGACGAGGGGCCGTGGCTCCACTACCGGGAGATGACCGATGAGGGCCCGCGCCTGTGTCGGACCGAGAACTTCGTCCCGTACCACGAGGGCATCCGGGACCTGCTGACCTCGGGTCCGATGCTCGACGCTGCGAGCGCGCTCCTCGGGGAGCCGGCCGTGCTCTACAAGGAGAAGATCAACTACAAGGCGGCCGGCGGTGCCGGGTTCGCGCCCCACCAGGACGCGCCGGCGTACCGGTTCGTCGAGACGCACGTTTCATGCATGGTGGCGGTCGATGATGCCGACGCCGACAACGGGTGCCTCGAGGTCGTCTCGGCGCGTCACGCCGAGGTCCTCCCGATGGACGATGACGGCTGCATCCGGGGCGATGTCGTCGCCGCGCTGACCTGGGAGACGGTGCCCGTGCCGGCGGGCACCACACTGTGGTTCCACTCGCGCACTCCCCACCGCAGCGGTGCGAACGCCTCCGATCGACCCCGCCGCGCGCTGTACCCGACCTACAACGCGCGTCGGGAGGGTGACCTGCGGGACGCGTACTACGAGCAGAAGTTCGCCGAGTTCAACCAGGACTCCGGCGACGGTACGAAGGTGCAGGTGTCGCTCATCAACGACTTCCAGGGCCGGCCGGTGTGAGTCCGATCGAGAGCGTTGCCGATGTCCTCGCGCTGTACGCGCGGTACGGGGAGGACACATACGGCGAGGACGTCACGCAGAACGCGCACGCGCTGCAGTGTGCGGCGATCGCCGAGGCCGACGGTGCGAGCGATGCGCTCATCGTCGCGGCGCTCCTGCACGACATCGGCCACCTCGTACACCTCGACGAGACCGGTGCGGTCGCCGACGCCCACGAGGTCGACGACGAGCACGAGGCCACCGGCGCCCGGGCCCTCGCCCGGGTGTTCGGCCCGGAGGTCACCGGTCCGATCGCGCTCCACGTCACGGCCAAGCGGTACCGGTGTGCGACGGAACCGGGGTACGCCGACGGACTCTCGCCGGCATCCGCCCTGTCGCTGGCGATCCAGGGCGGTCCCCTCGACGCCGATGCCTGCGAGGCCTTCGCCGCCCACCCGGCGGCGGCCGAGGCGATCCGGCTCCGGGGCTTCGACGACTGGGGCAAGCTCGCCGACGTCGAGGTCCCGGGCTGGGACCACTACCGACCGATGATGGAGCGCCTCGCCCGCTAGGCGTCGGGGTATTCGACGGTCAGGGTCGAACCCCGCTCGGTCCGCGTCACCGCAATGCCGGTGGGCAGGGCCTTCTGCATCTCCGTGACGTGCGTGATGACACCGACCATGCGGCCGGCGGTCTGCAGGCCGTGGAGCACCTCGGTGGCCCGGTCCAGCGTCTCGGCATCGAGCGATCCGAAGCCCTCGTCGACGAACAGTGCGTCGAGCTGCAGGTTCTGTTGCCCGGCGACGACCTCGGCGAGGCCGAGCGCCAGCGAGAGCGAGGCCATGAAGGTCTCGCCGCCGGAGAGCGTGTCCACCGATCTGGTGGCTCCGGCGTGGAGGTCGAACACGTCGAGGTCGAGTCCGCCCTGCTTCCGTCCGTCGATCGTCCGGCCGATCTCGAGCCGGTACTGCCCACCGGTCATCGCGATGAGGTGGTGGTTCGCCTGGCGGGTGACCCGTTCGAGGTACGCCGAGCACACCCAGGACTCGAGGGCGATCTTCGGTGCCGCGTTGCCGGCGGCCACGTCGTAGACGGTCTTGGCCGTCTCGGCCGCCGCCATCGCTTCCTCGGCCGTTCGGAGCCGATCCGCGAACCCGTCGTGGGCGGCTCGGATTCGGTTCGCAGCCGACGTCGCGGCACCGAGTGCATCGACGGCCTCGTCGCGGGCGGTCTCGGCCTCGTCCCGGGCCTCGACGAGTTCCGTCAGGTCGGGTTCATCGTCCGGGATCTTCTGGCGCGCGAGTTCCGCGAGTTGTCCGGCGACGCGGGTGCGCCGATCCGCCCGCTCCGTGAGCGCCGCGCGCTCGGACTCGAGGCGGTCCGGGTCCATCGCCGCGGCGCTCGCCTGAGTCGCATCGGTGAATCCCTTCGCCGAGAGCGCGGAGGTGAGCGCCTCGCGCTTGCCTTCGTACGCGGCGGATCTCTTCGAGAGATCCAGCAGCAGGCGGTCGTACTCCTTCAGCGCGGTTTGACGGGTCGCGCTCGCCGTGAGGCGACTGCTCGCCGCCGCGTGGTCGGGGGCGAAGGCCCTCGCGCGGTCCTCGCTCCCATCGGCGGCGGCCTTGGCCGCGGCCGCCTCGGCGCGAGCGGTCGCCACCGCACCGGAGAGCTCGATGATCCTGGGCCGGTTCTCGGTGACGAAGGACTCGGCCGTGGTCACCGCTGCGCGCAGGTCTCCGGCCGCTTCGGCCTGCGAGCGAAGTGCAGCGAGCTCGCGCCGGGTCGTCGATGCACGCTCCGTCGCACGGTCGAGCGCATCAGCCGGTGGTCGCTCGCCCCGCTTGGCGAGGAGAGCCGCTCGCTCGCGATCGATCTCGCTCTCGGCGGCGACCGCAGCGTCGTGAGCGGTGTCCGCCGCCGTCACGTCCTCCTCGGTCGCCGCATCGGCGGGCAGGGCCGCCGGGTGCGGGTGCTCGGTCGACCCGCAGGTCGGACACGCGTCCCCGGGTGTGAGGTCGAGCGCGAGGCGCGCGGCGAGGCTGGCGATGTGCCGGCTTCGGGTCTCGGCGAGCGCCGCCCGAAGCGCGGCCGTGGTCGCGGCGGCGGTCGCGTGTTCGCGTTCGACCGCGGCGATCTGTCGGTCGAGCGTGATGCCCGCGTTCACCGCTTCGAGTTCGTCCTGCGCCGCTTGCGCCAGAGCCTCGGCGGCCTCGAGGCCCGCTGCCGCCATCTCCGCCGCCTGTGCCACGTCACGGCGCCCCGGCAGTTCCTCCTCGGTCCGCGTGACCTCGGCTTCGAGCTGCTCCCGCTCGCGCTCGACGCGGTCGGCCTCATCGAGTGCGGCGCGCTCATTCGTCCGCTCGCGTGCTGCGGTCTCGAACTCGGCCACTGCGGCCCGGGCCGCCTCGTCGACGGCGCGCTCGGCCTCGAGCAACTGTGCCACCCTGCTCTCGTCGAGGGGGGCATCGTCCTCGGCGGTGCCGATCGCCGCGGCGGCATCGGCGAGTGCCGACCGGGCCTCGTCGGCGCTGCGGCGAGCGTCCTCCGTCGTGCGGATCGTCTCGAGCAGATCGTTCGCGTCCGCCGCGCGACGCAGGGCGGGCTCCAGGGCGGCGTCCGCCTCGGCGCAGGCTGAGAGTTCGGCCTCCTCCGCTCGGAGCTCGTTCCGTCGGCGCCACCGCTGCGCGCTCTCCGTCGCTGCGTCGGCGAGAGCCTTCGCCGCGTCGTACGCCTTGTTCGCCGCCCTCGCTCCGGCGTCGAGTCCCTTCACCATGTCGGCGGCCTGCGTCGACAGCGTGGACAACGCCTCGGCGTTCTCATCCTCCGGGCCGTAGGGGTTCGCATCCTCGTCGAACTCGATGCCGAGTGCGGCTGCCGCCTCGTCACCGGCCTGCGTGATGACCTCGCACCAGTCGTCGATCGCAGCGGCGAAGACCTGGTCGATGTCTCGACGGGCTTCCTGCACGGCGGCGGACCGTCGGGTGGACTCCTCCCTGAGGATGTCGACCGCGTCGAGGAACCGTCCCGTGTCGAACAGCGCACGCAGGAGCTTGAGCCGCTCCTTGGAATCGGCCCGGAGCACCTCGGCGAACCGACCCTGAGGGAGCAGGATGACCTGCTGGAACTGATCGGCGTTCAGCCCGATGAGCTCGGCCA
>JALRDW010000058.1 GCA_023262065.1 Acidimicrobiia bacterium
GGGGCCGAGAAATCCTCCTCGTCCTCGTCCCGGTGCAGGCCCATCTTGGCGCCCCCATTGTAGAAGTTGACCAGGCAGGCTTGCGGGTCATGGGGGTAGCCCGACACTTCCCGCCATAGGGCGAGCAGCGTGCCGGTGCCGCGCAGTCGCGAGTCCACCGGGACCGGCGAGGGGAACCGGACCTTGTCGACGCCGTAGTTCAAGCCCATCGAGATGCCGTGCACCTCGAGGATCTGCGGCAGGAACATGCTGGCGAGCGACATCGTGAGGTACCCGTGGGCGATCGGCGTACCGAACGGGCCGGCCTTCGCCCGCTCGACGTCGACGTGGATCCACTGGTGGTCGCCCGTCGCGTCGGCGAACCGATCGATCTGGGCCTGGGTGACCGTGGTCCAGTCGCTCGTACCGAGTTCCTGCCCGACCGCGTCGAGGAGCGCCTGCGGGGTGTCGAAGATCGTGGCTGCCATACGGGCGAGTCTGCCACCTCCTCCCCGGACGAGCGCACCGGGGTCGAGCCCGCACTGGACAGAGGTCATACCCCTGTCGTAGGTTCGCACCATGACCGGACCCGCCGATTCGCCCGAGACCCGTCTCGCCGAGCTCGGGATCCCGCTCCCCGACCCGCTCCCCGCCTTCGGCGAGTACACGCCCGCGGTGCGCACCGGCGACCAGCTCTGGGTGGGCGGACACTTCGGCACGCAGGCCGACGGGTCGATCGTCGCCGGGCGGGTCGGTGACACCCTCGACGTCGAGGCGGCCGCGGCCGCGGCACGCTCGGCCGCCTTCAACGCGTTGGCGACCATCAGGGCCGAACTCGGGACGCTCGACGCGGTCGACCGGATCGTGCATCTCCACGGGGCGGTGCACTGCACGCCCGAGTTCACCGGGCAGACCGCGGTCATCGATGCCGCGTCCCGGGTGTTCGTCGAGGTGTTCGGGGACCGCGGCCGCCACGCCCGACTCGCGGTCGGGGTCGCTGCCCTCCCCGCCGGTCTCGCACTCGAGATCGAACTCGTGCTCACCGTGCGGCCGGGGACGTTCGCCGCGCCGGACGGGGGCGACCGGTGACGGCGGCGACGGCGTTCCGGTTCGGCGGTCGCCTCGCACTCGACCTCACCTGGACCCTGCGGTACCGGCGCGTCGAGCCGACCGAACTGCTGGAGCGGCCCGGCGACCTCCGGCGCTGGATCGGCGTCGCCGTGGCCCCGACCCGTGCCCCCGTCGACGACGACCTGCTCGCCGCGGCGATCGACCTGCGCGAGGCCGTGTACCGGGCCGCCACCGCCACGATCGACGGTGACCCCGTGCGACGGGCCGACCGGGCGCTCATCAACGCCTGGGCCGAGCGTCCCGGGCCCCACCGCCGGCTCGACGCCTCGGGTGGCGCCGAGGTGCGCCTCCGGACGGGGGACGAGATCGGCAGCGCACTCGCCGCGGTCGCCACCGATGCGATCGACCTCCTCGCGACGGGTCGCGACCGGTTGCGCCGCTGCGCGGGCCCCGACTGCGCGCTGCTGTTCCACGATGCCTCCCGTCCGGGGCGGCGCCGCTGGTGCTCGGCCGAACGCTGCGGCAACCGGGTGAACACCATGGCGTACCGGCGACGGCACGCCCCGACCACCGGACCGGAGTGACGCCGACATGCTGATCATGAAACCGAACTGCGAGTGCTGCGACCGCGACCTCGACCCGAGTGGCCCGGACGCACGCATCTGCTCGTTCGAGTGCACGTGGTGCGCCGACTGCGCCGAGCACCTCGCCGACACCTGCCCCAACTGCGGCGGCACCCTCGTGGTGCGCCCGCCGCGCGCGGCGGCACTGCTCGGGGCGTTCCCGGCGGCAGCCGAGCGCGCCCCGGCCAGCCGATCCTGCCCCTGAGACCTACTCCGGGGCGGGCAGGCTGGAGCGACCGCCGGTCGCCCAGTACGAGGCGGTGAGCGTGACGTTCGGCCCGAGCGGCTCCATCGTCTCGTAGACGCGCTTGTACGCAGTGCGGGCGATGCGCCAATCGCCGTCGACCTTGACGTAGTCGTCGTCGTAGAAGGCCGCGCCCTGAATCACGATCCCCCACTGGGTGTCCACCACACGGTCCTCGAGCGCCCACACGCCGGTCGCAGTGGTCGGTCCGGTGAGCGCGATCTCCGGATGGTGCGCCTTGTGGCTCGAGTGGAAGGTCTCGGACCCCATGCCCTTGCGGAAGAACTCCACGATCGCGTCGCGGCCCTCGTAGGAGTAGGCACCCGCGCTGTACGCGCAGGTGGCGTCCGGCGTGAAGAGCTCGAGGATCTCGTCCCACCGCTTGAGGTCGAGGTTCCGGAAGTACGCGTACTTCAGGCGCTTGATCGCTTCGAGTTCGACGAGGTCCTCAGGAGTCATGGCCTCGGATTGTACGCACCGGGTCAGCGCAGGCGTTCGAGCAGCACCGACACGCAGCCCGGCGGCGCGTTCACCGGGTTGCAGCGGGCAACCGTCCCACCCGGGATCGCCGCGAAGTACGGGGTGCCGAACCGGTTGTTCGAGATCGTCGGGTAGTCCGTGCTCACCCACTGCGCGCCCGATGCCAGGGCCGCGTCGCGCATCGTGGTGTCGCCCGTGCGGGCCTGCACCGTGTCGGCGTCGGCCCGGGTGCGCACGACGAAGCCGTCGCGCACCAGCTGCCGGATGCGCTGACCCGCGACGCCCATCGGGTCGTTCTCCTTGACGAACGCTCCACTCGGCTCGGACGGCTTCGACGAGGTGAACAGCACCCGACCCGCGAGGTTGCGGTGCCCCCGCAGGTAGAGATCCCGCACGCCGCCCTGATTGTCCATGAGGAACAGGACCTTGCCCCGCGCCTCCCGCAGCGTCGGCCACCCCGTCCTGCGGATCGCCTCGGGCAAGGTCCTCGCCGAGCCGCGGAGGTCGTCGGGCGTGTAGAGCATGCGGGCCGGGATCTCGCTGCGGATCGTGGCGTCGAGTTCGTCGAGGTCCTTCGCCCGGAACGGTTGCGCCGACACGAACCCGAGGTCCACCGGATCCGGGGTCGCGTCCTCCTTGAGTTCGAGCAGCACCGCGATGGGCACGTGCCCCGGATGCGCGCTCGACCACCGCCGGATCTGCGAGAGGCAGATGCGCAGGGTCGTGCAGGTGGTCTCCCAGTCGACCTCCGGGACGTGGAGCACCTGTTGCTTCGCCACGAAGAGTTGCAGCGCACCAATGCCCTGTTGACGCAGCAATTGCACGCGATGACTC
>JALRDW010000069.1 GCA_023262065.1 Acidimicrobiia bacterium
ATCCACGACGACTTCGAGCGGGCCTATCAGAAGGCTGACGTCCTCCTCACGCCGACGTCGCCGAGCGTGGCCTTCCCGATCGGTTCGAAGGGCGACAACCCGCTCGCGATGTATCTCGTCGACGTGTACACGATCGCCACCAACCTCGCCGGCCACCCGGGTATGAGCGTGCCCTACGGGACCGGGGCCGACGGCCTGCCCGTCGGCGTCCGACCCGAGGATCAGCGCCGTCCCGGCGTCGCCGCCGGCGGCCTCGTCGGGGCTCCCGGGCAGACCGCCGCGCCGATCCGCGGCGACCACGAGCGCGGCGCCCGGGCCGCCGAGCGCGGCCCGCAGCGCGCCGGCGGTGGAGCGCACGGACCCGAGCGCGTCGAACGCCGGCACCGTGGCGTCGAGGCGCAGCGCGGCGTGGATCGCGGTGGCGTTCGTCTTGTCGAGGTACGCCGGATCGGTGGTGGTGAACCACAGCGACGACGGCGCGCACCCGGGGAGGTCCCGCAGGGCGAGCCGAGCCGCCTCGACGCCGAGGGTCGTGGTGTCCTCGTCGTACCCGGCGACGGTCCGGTGGCCCTTGCCGCCACCGGTCCCGGCCACCGCCGCGATGGTGGTCCGGTCGAGACGTCGGTGGGGCAGGTGGATGCCCCAGGAGAGGATGCCGCGCATCCCGGGACGGTACCGCACGCACCCCTCCCCCTATCCTGACGAGCCATGCGGCTCGGGGAGATCAGGAACGAGGCGGCGCTCGGCAACGGGCGACCGCTCGACGGGGTACGGGTGCTCGCGCTCGAGCAGATGCAGGCACTCCCCTACGCCACCCAGCTCCTCGCCCGGCTCGGGGCCGAGGTGGTGAAGGTCGAGCCGCCGAACGGCGGCGACTCGGGACGCGGCTCGAAGCCGGCGTGGACCGAGCCCGACGGTCGGCAGACCGGCGCGACCTTCCTGCGCAACAACCTCGGCAAGCGCAGCGTCTGCATCAACCTGCGCGACCCCCGCGGCCGCGACCTCGTGCTCGAGATGGCGAAGCAGTTCGACGTCGTGGCCGAGAACTCGAAGGCCGGCTCGATGGCCCGGCTCGGCCTCGGCTACGAGGACGTCGCCGCCGTCGCCCCGCGGGCGATCTACGTGTCGGTCTCCGGGTTCGGGAACCTCCACGAGACGCCCTACGGGTCCCAGCCCGCGTTCGCACCGGTCGTCGAGGCGATGTCGGGCATCTACGAGATGAAGCGGGCCGAGGGCGGGCGCCCGTCCGTCGCGCCCGTCGGTGCGCTCGGCGACATCGGCGCCGCGCTCTTCGCCACCATCGGCATCCTCGCGGCGCTGCGCCACCGCGACGTGACCGGCACGGGTCAGTACGTCGACATCGCGATGTTCGACGCGATGGTCGCCATGACCGACATCGTGACGAACTTCTGGTCGATGGGGTTGCGCAACGGCGACCTCGGTC
Source organism: Acidimicrobiia bacterium (assembly GCA_023262065.1). Taxonomy (GTDB): domain Bacteria; phylum Actinomycetota; class Acidimicrobiia; order IMCC26256; family IMCC26256; genus IMCC26256. Next base: position 1,445 of record JALRDW010000069.1, read on the forward strand.
CGCTCATCATCGATCCCTTCCGGGCCTCCGACGGATGGTTCATCATCCAGGTCGGCCGGGAGACGCACTTCGAGCAGCTCGTCGAGACGATCGGGCGGCCCGACTTCGTCACCGACCCTCGGTTCGCCACCCGCGAGGGCTGGGTCGAGCACCTCGAGGACGTCCTCCGGCCCGCGATCGAGTCGTGGGCCGCAACCCACACCCGCACCGAGGCCTGCGCAGCACTCGGCGCCGCCGGCGTCGCGGCCGGTCCGTGCTACACCGACGAGGAGGTCGTCAACGACCCCCACGTCGCCGAGCGCGGCATGCTCGTCGAGATCCCCCGCCCCGACGGCATCGTCCAGCCCGTGCTCACGCCGGGCAACCCGGTGAAGTTGAGTGGCGCGCCCGAGGGCCCCGAGACCGCGCCGCCCCGACTCGGCGAACACACCGACGCCGTGCTGGGCGAGGTGCTCGGCCTCGACGCAGCCACGCTCGCCGCCCTGCGGGCCGACGGCGTGATCGCCTGAGGCCTCCGGGACCTCCGTCACATCCTCGGCGTCGGCCCCACAGGGGTGGGCGATCCGACCTGACGCTCCGTTAGATT
>JALRDW010000169.1 GCA_023262065.1 Acidimicrobiia bacterium
GGTGAGGTCGGCGGGGCGGGGGACGATGATGTCCTCGACCTCGGTGAACACGACGAGCATGCTCGCCTGATCGAACAGTTCGCGCTCGTCCGCCCCGACCGTGGCCCGGTACTCGGCATCCGAGACCATGGCGATGAACGAGTCCCAGTCCCGGTACCACTGCACGGCTGCGCCGTCGAAGATGCAGTCATCGTGGTCGTAGTCCCTCAGGGCGCGGTGCGACTGCTCGTAGCGGACGAGGGCCTGCTCGGCCGCCGGACTGTTCCGGATGAGTTCGGCGTGTCGGCCGCGCCAGCGCGCGTGGAACTCCTCGATCCCGAGCCCCTCGGCTCGGCGCACGAACGCGATGACCTTGAACACCGTGGACCCCCATCGGGAATTGCGAACCGACCCGTCGGTGGGACACCCTCTCACCCCGGAGCGTGGTGGTGCCACGCGGACGTGGTCCGACTGGGGGAACGATGGGTCTGCTCGATGGCAAGGTGGCGGTGGTCTCCGGGGTCGGACCCGGGTTCGGCCGGGCGACCGCGCTGGCCCTCGCCCGTGAGGGTGCGGCCGTGGCCCTCGCCGCCCGGAACGCCGAGCGCCTCGACGAGGTGCGGTCCGACATCGAGGCGGCGGGCGGGCGAGCCATCGGGGTGGCGACGAACGTCGTCGATCCCGAGGCCTGCGTCGCGGTGTGCGAGGCCGCGGTCGCGGCGTTCGGAGGTCTCGACGTCGTCGTGAACTCCGCGTTCCGGGGGGACACCTTCCAGCGGGTCGAGGACGCCGACATGGCGACCTGGCACAAGATCTTCGAGGTCAACTTCTTCGGGGCGATGAACCTCAGCCGGGCGGCGATCCCGCACCTGCGGGCCCGCGGGGCCGGATCCATCGTGAACATCGCGTCGATGAGCGCCCGCAAGGTGCGCGAGGCCGAGGCCGGGTACGCCGCGTCGAAGGCGGCGCTGCTCACTGCGACGCAGTCGATGGCACTCGAGCTCGCGCCGGATCGGATCCGGGTGAACGCGGTCGTGCCCGGCTGGATCTGGGGTCCGAACGTGCAGATGTACGTGGGCTGGCAGAGCCAGTCGAGGGGGATCGCCGAAGCCGAGGTCATCGCGGAGATCACCGAGAACATCCCGCTCGGTGAGGTGCCGCCGCAGGAGGACATCGCCGAGGCGGTCGTGTTCTTCGCAAGCGGCATGTCGCGGATGATCACCGGGCAGTCGCTCGACGTGAACGGCGGGGAGTACTTCGGGTGACCGCCGAGTTCGCCACCCGGGCGGGACTCGTCACCGGGGCGGCCTCCGGTCTCGGGCGCGCGACGGCGGTGGCGTTCGGCGCGGCCCGGGCCCGGGTCGTGGTGGCCGACGTCGATGAAGCGGGTGGGGCCGAGACGGTCGCGATGGTGCGGGCCGTGGGGGGCGACGCACTGTTCATCGGCACCGACGTCACCGACCCGGCGCAGGTCGCCGCGATGGTGAGCGGTTGCTATGCGGCCTACGGCAGTCTCGACTTCGCGGTGAACAATGCGGGGACGACGGGGAAGGGTGGCCGGGTCGGGGACTACGACCTCGACGACTGGCGCCGCACGGTCTCGATCAACCTCGACGGCGTGTTCCACTGCCTGCGTGCCGAACTGCCCATCATGGAGCGCTCGGGGACCGGCGCCATCGTCAACGTGGCCTCGGGCGCGGGCCTCGTCGGCTTCGCCGGCCTGCCGGCATACGTGGCGAGCAAGCACGGGGTCGTCGGACTCACCAAGGCCGCCGCGCTCGAGTACGCGGCGAGTGGGGTGCGGGTGAACGCGGTGTGCCCCGGCGCGACCCGAACCGCCATGCTCGAGGGGTACATGGCCGCCGACCCGCGCATCGAGCGGATGATGACGGCGGGCGTGCCCATGGGGCGGCTCGGCAACGCCGAGGAGATCGCCGCGGCGATCCTCTGGCTGTGCAGCGACGCGGCATCGTTCGTCGTCGGCCATGCGATGGCCGTCGACGGCGGCTCGGTGGTGCAGTAGCGACCCGCGCGATCAGGCGCGACCGTCCCAGAGGAGCCGCTCCTCGGCGTCGGGGTCGTGCACGACGCCGGACTCGGTCGCGTCGAACCGCATCACGGGCCGCGTCGCCGGGTCGTACGCGGGCCACCCGGGGTCGCCGGTGCGGGCGAAGCGGGTCCAGGCGTCGACCATGGCGTCGGAGAGCGCCCGTCGGTCGTCGCCGGTGCCCGTGAGCATCGCGCCGGCGTCGAGTGTGCCGAACACGAACGGCAGTTCGAGCGCGTGGCAGGCCTTGAGGAAGTCGGCGACCTGACTCTCGTACGTGAACAGGTACATGAACGCATCTCGACCCTCGGCGTGCTGGGTCTCGGCCACGCGGATCACCGGGATCCGGAAGATGTGGTCCGTCATGAACGCCACGAGGAGGTCCGAGCCCTTGGCGCCCGGGCGATTGCGGGCGTAGGTCTCGATGAGCGCCGCCGCGTCCTCGCCGAACACGCCCCGGGCCTCGGCGGCGACGCGGGCCGCATCGATCGAGAACAGGTTCATGTCGAGCATGAGGAACAACGAGAACTCGTCCCGGGTGGTGCCGATGAGCAGGGGCACGTCGCCCAGGCCGTCCCGGAGCGCGGCGATGGGCTGCTGGGGGAGGTGGGTGCCGTCGACGACCGGGGTGAACGGCATGTCGAGGCGGCCGCCCTGCAGGATCGAGGCCTGGGCATCGAGGATCGCCTGAACCGGGAGCGCCTGGAGCTCCTCGAGGGTCTCGACGCCGGCGTGGGCGAGGAAGTCCTTCGCGATGATCGAGGCGTCCGCAGCCTCGCGGCAGAAGTTCGCACCGCCGCTCTGGGCGATCGCCTTGTGGAACAGTCCCTGCGCAGCGGGGAGGCCGAGGAGGGTGTTCACGCTCATCGCGCCCGCCGACTCACCGAAGATCGTGACGTTGGAGGGGTCACCGCCGAAGGACGCGATGTTGTCGCGCACCCACTCGAGGGCGGCGACCTGGTCGAGCGTGCCGGCAAGACCCGAACCCGACGCGGCCTCGCCGGCGATGTCCTCGAGGTGGAGGAAGCCGAACGCGCCGAGGCGGTAGTTGATGGTGACGACCACGACGTCACCGCTGGTGGCGAGGTGCGCACCGTCGTAGAGCGGGAACGACCCGGCACCGTTGAGGAACGCGCCACCGTGGATCCAGACCATGACCGGGCGGGCGCCGTCGAGGCCGGGCGTCCAGACGTTGAGGACGAGCGACTCGGCCTCGTCCTGCACCGGCGGCTCCGCACCGAGCGCGGCGTCGAGGGGCGACGGCAACTGCGGCACGACCGCGCCGAGGTGCTCGGCGTCGCGCACGCCCTCCCACGCCGCAGGCGGGGCCGGCGGCAGGAAACGGCGCGGCCCGACCGGCGGCGCGGCGAACGGGACCCCGGCGAAGCGGAGCAGGCCGCCGTGCTCGGTGCCCCGGAGGGTTCCGTAGGTGGTCTCGACGGTCGGGTGGCTCATCGGTGCTCCTCGGCACTCGGCGGCTGATACCGGGGCAAAGGGTACGCCCTGGGCCCGGGCCGTGCCCGGTGCGGGACGATCGGCTCTGTCGCGGCGGACCGCCGTCCATGCACGATCCTTCGGCGGATGTCCCGAGGGGAGTGCGATGGTGGGGTCACGAACCGGCGAACCGCTCCGGGGCCCGGCCGGACCCGTCCCGACCCCGCTGCGGGTGCGGCCGGGACCCGTGCCGCGCGCGATCGATTGGATCGCCATGCACTGCTTCGCGCTGAGCGGTTGGTCGCTCCTCGGCCTCGTCGCGAGCTGCTCCG
>JALRDW010000295.1 GCA_023262065.1 Acidimicrobiia bacterium
CGTAGGGCGTGCGCTCCAGCACCGCCTGGTCGTCATCACCCGGCGTCTGGCGGTGCACGATCACCACCATGGGCTCCTCGGCAAAGGGCATGAACTCCAAGTCCGGGCGCGCGCCCTCGGGCTCGGTGGACGTGCGTCAGGGCATGGCCGTGCAGTGCGTGTGCTCGCCGGACGCGGTGCGCGTGCTGCGGCGAAGTCCGGCCGGCGGGTGCTGCTCGAGGGCGTGCCGTTCCACCAGGGCGTACGCACGATCATGATGAACCCGGTGTACCGGATCGTCGCCCACGGCCTCTCGGCCTGAGACCTCGCACGGATCCACCGTCGGCGGCGGACCCGCCGCCGGTCAGTCGGTCGTCAGCAGGTGACGCACGGTGTCCTCGGAGTCCGGGGTCACGAGGGCGAGCACCTCGTCCCCGGTCTCGAACACGGTGTCGCCGCGCGGGACGATGAGGTGGTCCTCGCGCAGCAACGCGACGATCGTGGCGTCCCGTGGGATCTCGAGCTCCCGGATCGCCCGGCCGACGACCGGGGAGTTCTCGGCGAGGGTGACCTCGACGAGGCGGGCCAGACCGCCCTCGAACCGCAGGATCTCGACCAACTTGCCGACGTTCACGGCCTCCTCGACGAGGCTCGTGATGAGTTGCGGGGTGGACACGAACTGGTCCACCCCCCAGTTCTCCGTGAACATCCACTCGTTCTTCGGATGGTTCACCCGGGCGATGACCCGCGGGATCCCGAACTCCTGCTTGGCGAGCAACGAGGTGACGAGGTTGTCCTCATCGTCGCCCGTCGCCGCGACCATCACCTCGCACTCCTCGAGCTTGGCCTCACGCAGTGAGGACACCTCGCAGGAGTCGCCGACGTACCACTCGATGCCGTCCTCGACGTCGCTGCGATCCACGACGGCCTGACGCTGCTCGATGATGAGCACCTCGTGTCCCGACCGCCGCAGCGCATTGGCCACGTGCAGTCCGACGTTCCCGGCTCCGGCGATGGCGACCCGCATGGCTCCGAACGTACACGGCCCGCGCCGAGCGACGCCGATCCGTCGCACCGGGCGCGTCCCCCGCGCCCGGTGCGGGGTCCGGCGGCCGGACGGTGGCAGGATGGGAGCCGGGCCGACGACGTGGTCATCGGACGGTCAGCGATCGGGCGGCGTCGGGCCGCCGGGTGGGAGCGATCAGGCATGTTCTCGGTGCTCAAGCGACTGGTCGTGGGTCGACCGCTCGCGACCACGGAGCAGGAGCACCAGCGCATCTCGAAGAAGATCGCGCTCGCGGTCTTCTCCTCCGACGCCATCTCCTCGACCGCGTACGCGACCGAGGAGATCCTCTTCGTCGTCGCCCTCGGGGCCTCGAGCCTCGCGCTCGGCCTCGACGTCCTCATCCCGATCGCGATCGCCGTGGCCATCCTGCTCGCGATCGTGGTCACCTCGTACCGCCAGACGATCTTCGCCTACCCGAGCGGTGGCGGCTCGTACGTGGTGTCCCGCGAGAACCTCGGAGAGACCCCGTCGCTCGTGGCCGGTGCGTCGCTGCTGGTCGACTACATCCTCACGGTCGCGGTGTCGATCTCCGCCGGCGTCGCGGCGATCGTGTCGATCCCGGCCCTGCGCGGCCTGGCGACGCACCGCGTCGAACTCGGCCTCGTGCTCATCCTCATCATCAGCCTTGCGAACCTCCGCGGCCTGAAGGAGTCGGGTTCGGTCTTCTCGGTGCCGACCTACACCTACATCGTGATGCTGACCCTGCTCGTCGGGTGGGGCCTCTACGCGTCGTTCACCGGTCGGATCGGCACCGTGCCCTTCGACAAGGAGGCGTTCGACGGCACCCGCGAGTTCGGCGGCACGCTCGGACTCTTCCTCATCCTCAAGGGGTTCTCGTCCGGCGCCGTGGCGCTCACCGGTGTCGAGGCCATCTCGAACGGGGTCCCCGCGTTCAAGCGGCCGGAGTCGAAGAACGCGGCGACGACCCTCGTCTGGATGGCGTTCATCCTCGGAGGTCTGTTCTTCGGGGTGTCGCTCCTGGCCCACCGGCTCCAGCCGTTCCCGAGCCACGAGCAGACGGTGTTCTCACAGATGGGCCTGCTGGTGTTCGGCGAGGGGAGCGTGCTCTACATCATCCTGCAGTTCGCCACCGCAGCGATCCTCGTCCTCGCCGCGAACACCGCGTACGCCGACTTCCCCCGCATCTCCTCGATCATCGCGGCGGACGGATTCCTGCCCAAGCAGCTCACGAACCGGGGCGATCGTCTCGTGTTCTCGAACGGCGTCGTCGTGCTGGCGCTGTCCGCCGGCGCCCTCATCGTGGTGTTCGGCGGCGTCACGAACGCCCTCATCCCGCTGTACGCGGTCGGCGTGTTCACCTCGTTCACCCTGTCCCAGTCCGGCATGGTCGTGCACCACCTCAAGGAGCGGGAGCCCGGGTGGCGGCGCAACGCGGCGCTCAACGGGGTGGGCGCGACGACGACCTTCATCGTGCTCATGATCGTCGCGGTCACGAAGTTCTCGAGCGGGGCCTGGGTCCCGGTCATCGTGATCCCGATCATCCTGCTCGTCTTCAAGGTCATCCACCGGCACTACGAGCGGGTGCGCACCAACCTCGCGGTGACCCCGGAGTACCGGGCCCGGCCGATGAACCACACCGTCGTGGTCCTCGTCGGCACCGTGCACCGCGGCGTGCTCGACGCACTCGCCTACGCCCGGTCGCTCAACCCGCACCGGCTGCTCGCGGTGAGCGTCGTGTCCGACGACGAGGAGCAGGCCAAGGTCGAGGCGGCCTGGCGGGAGTTCGGCCTCGAGGAGCCCCTCGAGCTCGTCTACTCGCCCTACCGCGAGCTCACGCGGCCGCTGCTCACCTTCATCGACGAGTTGGACGCGCAGCGGGACAACGACATCGTCACCGTCGTCATCCCCGAGTTCATCGTCGAGTCCTGGTGGGCCCACGTGCTCCACAACCAGAGCGCGCTCCTCCTCAAGGCCCGCCTGCTCTTCCGGAAGGGGACCGTCGTGACGTCCCTGCCGTACCACCTCGACTGAGGGCCCGCGACCGGGCGGTGCGGACCCGGGATCCGGGGCCGGCGCGCCCCGCCGGGCCGCGGGACCGGAGTCCGGGGGATCGGTTCGGCCCCGGACGCCCGTCCGAGGCTAGATTCCGCCGGTCGCGATGCCCGGTGCGAGCCGGTTCCGACGAGTTCCATGAGGGGGTCCCCGTACCCCCGCCGCGCGCGAGGGAGCGTGCGGTCAGCACCCGTACAGAGGAGTACGAGTCCGCATGCACTTCGCATCCGAGGGTGGTTTCCAGCTCTTCGAGCTCGGGTCCGCCGAGTGGTTCTGGTTGTGGTTCTCCGCGGCGACCGCGGTCCTGGCGCTCGTCGTGGGCTTCGCGCTCATGCGGGGGGTCCTCGCCGCGGATCAGGGCACCGCGTCGATGATCGACATCGCCAAGGCGATCCAGGAGGGCGCCATGGCGTACCTCAAGCGGCAGTTCCGCACCATCGCCGTGATCCTCATCCCCGTGGCGGTCATCGTCTTCCTGACCTCCACCGCGGCCGAGGCGCCGAAGGAGACCTTCGACCTCTCGATGTCGGGTGGCCTGTCCTACGGCGCCTCGGGCATCTTCCGCACCATCGCGTTCATCGCCGGCTGCGTGATGTCCGGCCTCACCGGCTTCATCGGCATGAGCCTGGCGGTGCGGGGCAACGTCCGGACCGCCGCGGCGGCCCGGACCGGGTCGATGTCGGCGGCCCTCACGGTCGCCTTCCGCACCGGCGGCGTGGCCGGCATGTTCACGGTGGGCCTCGGTCTCCTCGGCGCCACGCTCATCATCATGCTGTTCCAGAACACCGCCTCGGCCATCCTCGTGGGCTTCGGCTTCGGTGGTTCGCTCATCGCCCTCTTCATGCGGGTCGGGGGCGGCATCTTCACCAAGGCGGCCGACGTGGGTGCCGACCTCGTCGGCAAGGTCGAGCAGGGCATCCCCGAGGACGACCCCCGCAACCCGGCGACCATCGCCGACAACGTCGGCGACAACGTCGGTGACTGCGCGGGCATGGCCGCCGACCTCTTCGAGTCCTACGAGGTCACCCTCGTCGCCTCGATCATCCTCGGCGTCGCGGCCTTCCGGGCCATCTACCCGGACGACCCCGAGAAGTGGGTCATCGGCATCATCTTCCCGCTCATCGCCCGGGCGATCGGTGTGCTCGCCTCCATCGTCGGCGTGTTCATGGTGCGGGCCCGGGAGACCGACAAGAACGCGCTCGCCCCGATCAACCGCGGCTTCATCACCGCCGGGGTGCTCTCGGTGATCGGCACGCTCGTCGTGTCCCTCACCTACGTCGGCAACGAGGCGGGGTCCTACAAGAACGCGGCGGGCAAGGTCATCACGACCGTCACGAACCCGGGCTGGCGCATGTTCCTCGCCGTGGTCGTCGGCCTCATCCTCGCCCAGGTGCTCAGCCACCTCACCGAGTACTTCACCTCCACCGAGCGTCGTCCGGTCGTGGAGATCGCGGAGTCGGCCCGCACGGGACCGGCCACCGTCGTGCTCTCCGGCACGTCGAGCGGTCTCGAGTCCTCGGTGTGGTCGATCGTCGCCATCGCGATCGGCCTCGGCGTGGCCATCGGCCTCGGCGGCGGCAACGTCCAGTTCGTGCTGTACCTCGTCGCCCTCGCCGGCATGGGCATGCTCGCCACGACCGGCGTCATCGTCTCGGAGGACTCCTTCGGGCCGGTCGCCGACAACGCAGCGGGCATCGCCGAGATGTCGGGCGAGTTCACGGGTGAGGCCGAGAAGATCATGGTGAGCCTCGACGCGGTGGGCAACACCACGAAGGCCGTCACCAAGGGCTTCGCCATCGGCTCCGCAGTGATCGCGGCCGTGGCGCTGTTCGCCTCCTACATCGACGTCATCGCGGTCGAGCAGTTCGGTCAGGAGAAGATCGACGCGCTGCTCAGCCGGGGCAAGAGCATCTTCCTCGAGGTGCCGATCAACGTCGCCGACCCGAAGGTGTTCATCGGTCTCCTCATCGGTGGCTCGATCGCCTTCATGTTCTCGGCCCTCGCGATCCGCGCGGTCGGGCGCACGGCGGGCACGGTCGTCCAGGAGGTCCGCAACCAGTTCGCCGACGGCAAGATCATGGCGGGCGAGAAGCGGCCCGACTACGGCCCCGTCATCGACATCTGCACCAAGGCCTCGCTGCGTGAGCTCACGACGCCGGCCCTGCTCGCAGTGCTCACGCCGGTCATCATCGGCTTCGGCATCAACAAGTACGCCCTCGGTGCGTTCCTCGCCGCGGTCATCCTCACCGGCCAGCTCATGGCCAACTACCTGAACAACGCCGGTGGTGCGTGGGACAACGCCAAGAAGTACATCGAGGACGGGCACGAGGGCGGCAAGGGCTCCGAGGCCCACAAGGCCGCGGTGATCGGCGACACGGTCGGTGACCCGTTCAAGGACACCGCCGGACCGGCCCTCAACCCGCTCATCAAGGTGATGAACCTGGTGAGCCTGCTGGTCCTCCCGGCGATCATCTCGCTCGAGGACGACAACATCCGCTTCGTGATCGCAGCGGTGTCGACGGTCGTGCTGCTCGGCTCGATCGTGTTCTCGAAGCGTGACTCCGGCGGCATCGCCGCCGAGGACGTGGTGACGGCCTCGGCCTGATCCACGGCGGCACCGGAACTCGGTGCGTCACGTGCTGGTGTGAGCGAGGGGGCCTCCGGGCCCCCTCGTCGCGTCCGGCCATCGGACCCGGCCGAGTCCCCCGGCCCCGCCCGTCGTCGCCCGGATGCGGCGGTTCAGGCCCCGGGCTCGGCGTGCTGCCTGCGGTGGCGCACGAACTCGAGGACCGCGGGGATGATCGACAGCACCACGATGGCGATGAGCACGATCTCGAGGTTGTCCTTGATGAAGGCCACGTTCCCGAACCAGTACCCGAGCAGGATGATGCCCTGGGTCCAGAGCAGGCCGCCGGCCACGTTGTAGGTGACGAACCGGCGGTAGTCCATCTTCCCGACCCCGGCGAGGATCGGCGTGAACGTCCGCACGATCGGCACGAACCTGGCGAGCACGATCGCCTTCGCGCCGTGGCGGTCGAAGAACGCGTCGGCCTGGGCCACGTACTGCTGCTTGAAGATCCTCGAGTCGGGACGCTTGAACAGTGCCGGTCCGACCTTCTTGCCGAACGCGTACCCGACCTGATCCCCGATGATGGCGGCGAGCGCGCAGCCCACGAGGATCACCGGTAGCGACAACGAGATCTTCAGGTCACTCCCGCCCGCTGCGATGAGGCCGGCGATGAACAGGAGCGAGTCGCCGGGCAGGAAGAAGCCGATGAGCAGACCGGACTCGGCGAAGATGATGGCGATGAGCCCGATCGTCGCGAACGAGCCGAGGGCCTCGAGGAGGCGCTCGGGGCTCAGGGGTCCGGCCCCGAGGGTGAAGTGGGTGGCGGCGTAGCCGAGGGCTGCGGCGAGCTGGGTGGGCATGGCCCGACGTTAGAGGCTCCGCGGGGTCCGGCTTGACACAGGGGCCCCCGGCGTGGGACCGATGGAAAAAGGGGGCGAGCGGACGAGAACCGCCGCGGAGCCCTCCGCCGGGCGTACGGTCCCGGCGCCCGACCACCGGACCGCTCACCTGCGGCGGCCCGGCCCCGACCCCGCTGGAGCCGAGTTGCCGAACCACCTCGTGATCGTCGAGTCGAAGACCAAGGCCGACACGATCGGCCGCTTCCTCGGCGACGACTACACCGTGCTCGCCTCCTACGGCCACGTGCGCGACCTCCCCGAGAAGGGTCTCGGCATCGACGTCGACAACCACTTCGCCCTCGAGTGGGACGAACCCCGCGGGCGCTCCAAGGATGTGGTCCGCGACATCAAGCGGGCCCTGAAGGCCGCGGACTCGCTCTACCTCGCCACCGACGAGGACCGGGAGGGCGAGTCGATCGCGTGGCACCTCCTCGAGATCCTCCAGCCGAAGGTCGACGTCCGCCGGATGGTCTTCCACGAGATCACCCGGGAGGCGATCGAGGAGGCCATCGACTCGCCCCGCGATATCGACCGCCGCCTCGTCGAGGCCGCCGACGGTCGCCGGATCCTCGACCGCCTCGTCGGGTACGAGGTCTCGCCGGTCCTGTGGCGTCGGGTTCCGAGCGCCCGCAGCGCCGGCCGGGTCCAGAGCGTCGCGGTGCGCCTGGTGGTCGAGCGGGAGCGGGAGCGCATGCGGTTCCGGCGGGCCGGGTACTGGGACCTCGCGGCCACGTTGCGCGCCGCGTCCGGTGCGGATCAGCGCACCTTCGCGGCCAAGTTGGCCGAGGTCGGCGGTGCGCCGGTCGCGACGGGCAAGGACTTCGACCCCGACACCGGTGCGCTCAAGGCGGGATCGCGGGCCCGCCACCTCGACGAGGCCGCGGCCGGCGCCCTGGCGGCCGCCCTCGGGGATGCCCCGTTCCGGGTCCTCGCGGCCGAGCAGAAGCCGGGGACCTCGGTGCCGAAGGACGCCTTCCGCACCTCCACCCTCCAGCAGGAGGCGGGCAACAAGTTCTCGTGGAGCGCGGGCCGCACGATGTCGGTCGCCCAGGGGCTCTACGAGCGCGGCTACATCACCTACATGCGGACCGACTCCGCGCACCTGTCCCAGCAGGCCATCCACGCGGCCCGCACCCAGATCAGCGACCGGTTCGGCGCCGAGTACCTGTACCCGAACGAGCACGGCCGCACGGCCCGCGGCAAGGCGACCGGCGCGCAGGAGGCCCACGAGGCGATCCGGCCCGCGGG
>JALRDW010000010.1 GCA_023262065.1 Acidimicrobiia bacterium
GGTGAGGATCTCCAGCAGCATGGCATGCGGCACGCGGCCATCAATGATGTGCACCGCATTGACACCGCTCTTTGCGGCATCCAAGGCGCCACTGATTTTGGGCAACATGCCACCACTGATGGTGCCATCGGCAAACAGCTCGTCAATGCGACGGGCGCTCAAGTCGGTCAACAGGTTGCCTGCTTTGTCCAAGACGCCGGGCGTGTTGGTCAGCAGCACCAACTTTTCAGCGCGCAGCACACTGGCCAATTTGCCTGCCACCACATCGGCATCGTGAGTCGGGAGTACCGGGTGCCCTGCATCATGGCGACGGAGATGGCCGAGCGGCCGGCGAACGGCACGGCGGTCGAGGTCGACTGCACCGCCGAGGTGGGTGCCGTGCGGAGCCTCGGGTGAGCATCCCCGGCACGAACCCGGATCGCGACGCCGTCCAGACCACGCTCGACTACCACGGCCGGATCTCACAGGCGATGACGGTCGAGCGCACCGCGCTCGCCTCGGCCCTCATCCCGGTCACGCCGTACATCATCGTGTCGGCGATCGAGGCGTACCGCCGGTACCCGGAGATGGTGCGCACGATCGCGGCCGCGATGGACCCGGCGGAGATCGGACGGCTCGGCCGCCGACCGGGCAACCAGATCGACCCGGTGCACCTGTGGTCGATCGCGAACATCCCGCTCGTCGGTCGGCAGGTGTTCGCGCCGGTGGGACTCCTCGATCCGGCGACCGACGTGGGGACCCTCGCGACCATCTTCGACTTCTGGGAGCCGGTCGCCCTCGCGTACCGCGGCGACGGCACCCGTCAGGCCTGGGACGCCGGGCTGCGCACCCACTGCTACGACGCCGAGATCGTCGACCGCTTGGTGGCTGCGGCCCGGCCGGTGACCGACGCCGACACCCGCAGCGCGATCGGGCGGGCCAACGCCGCGCTCACCTCGTTCCTGTTCCTGCTCTACTTCGACACCCGCGCGGGGTACCAGGACACGGGCCCGTACGACCTCGGCGACGGCCGGGTCCTGCTCGTGCGCGACTTCAACGAGTTCGGGGTCGGGCACTTCCCGTGGAGTGCTGCGGTCTGCGGCGACCTCCCGCACGCGAACCTCACGCTCGGCCTCGTGCTGCGCGACGTGGCGGTGACCTGCAACGACTGGGGCACCTCGATCACGGATCCCTCCGACTACCTCGAGCACCTCGAGGCGATCGCGATCATCGACCCGACCGACGGCGGTTGGACGGAGGTCGGCCTCGACGCGCTCGGCGACATCACTGCGGCGGTGCACTCGGCCCAACGCACGCTGTACCGCCTCATCGCGGGCATGACCCGCAAGGAGAAGATCGACGCCGGTGCGTACGTGTACTTCTCGTTCCTCCTGCCGTTCGCCCGGGTGGCCGGGGTCGAGCAGGACCTCGACTGGACGGTGCCCCGCGACAGCATGGACCTCTACGACCTCGTCTCGATGATCGACGAGACCCCGGCTCCGATCGAGGCCGACCCGGACGTCCCGTACTACCCCCCGCTGGCGTAACGGGTGCCGCCGCGTCCGACGACCGCCTCGGTCGGCATCGAGTGGGTCGGTCCGCTGCGGGCCGACGTCGATGTGCTCTGCGGCTTCGTGCGCCTGACCCGGGGCGACGACGGGTACGCGTGGGCGTGGGCCGGGGTCGTCGGCCCGGGCGTCGGCACGATCGCGCTGCGCGACCACGAACTCGCCTTCCCGCGGCGTGGGCACGCAGTGCGTGGCGACGGCATCTGGCTGGAGCTGGTCGAGGAGACGCCGGGGGAGCACTGGAGCGTGGGGCTCGAATCGTTCGCGCTCCGGTACGCGACGGCGGCCGACGCGCTCGCCGGCGAACGCGGCGAACGCATCCCGTTCGGGTTCGAACTCGAGTGGGAGGTGCTGCCCGACGCAGGCGACGCCACGCCCGCGCGCGTGCCGGGGCGCGTGCACGGTGTCGTGCTCGTCGCGGAGCAGCGGTTCCCGATCGAGGGCGGCGGATTCCTCTGCCTCGACGACGCGCTGCCGCCGATGCGCGACCCGTGGCGCTGCGCGTGGCACGACGCCGAGGGGGTGCCGCACGGTGGCGAGGGGCGCGCCCCGGCCCACGAGTTCCTCGAACTCGCGACGATCATCATCCCGTGTGGCGCCGAGCGTCTGGATCGCTCGGTCGTCGCCGTCGCCGTGGAGGGTCGACCGCCCGGTGCCGGGTGGTCCGAGGTGCGGTGTCCGATCGACGCGCCGAGCTGACGGATCAGAACGACAGCGAGGAGAGGCCGGACTCCCAACCCGCGGCGCGGTCCACTGCGGTGCGCCAGCGATCACGGTCGAGCGGAGCCCCGGGTGCCACGACGGTGCGGGGCCGCCACGCGGCGCCGAGATCGGCGATGCCGGCGAACGCGCCCGTGGCGACGAGGCCGAGCAGGCCGGCCCCGAGCGTCGTGGCCTCGAGCACCGGCGAGACCTCGACCGGACGCTGGGTCGCGTCGGCCAGGGCCTGCACGAAGGTCGTGTTCGCACTCATGCCCCCGTCGATGCGCAGCGCGGGGAGCGCGAGCCCGGCATCGGACTCCGCTGCGTCGACGAGGTCCGCGCCGCGGTGCGCGACCCCCTCGAGCACGGCGCGGGTGATGTGGGCCCGCGTCGTGCCCCGGGTCAGGCCGAGCAGGGCGCCGCGCGCGCCGAAGTCCCACCGCGGTGTGCCGAGTCCGAGCAGTGCCGGGACGAACGCGACGCCACCGGTGTCCGGGACCGATGCGGCGAGTGCGTCGGAGGCCGCGGCGGACTCGATGATGCCGAGGTCGGAGACCAGCCACTCGACGGTGGTCCCGGCCGACAGCATGATCGCCTCGACTCCCCAGGTCGTGGTGCCGGCGTGGCGCCACCCGATGAT
>JALRDW010000067.1 GCA_023262065.1 Acidimicrobiia bacterium
CCGCGGGTACCGTCTGGCCGCGCGCGTCGCGGTAGGCGAAGGCCTGGATGTAGCCCTGGTTGAACAGCCGGTGGAACGGCTCGACCGAGCTGACATGCCCCAGGTCGTGCAGCACCTTGTGCCAGAAGCGGGCGTACAGCAGGTGCAGCACCGCGTGCTCGACCCCGCCCACGTAGAGGTCCACCCCGCCAGCCGCCGGTGACCCGTCGGCCCGGACGCCGTCCATCCAGTACCGCTCGACCCCTGCATCGACGAGCGCGTCATCGTTCTCCGGGTCGAGGTAGCGCAGGTAGTACCAGCAGGAACCGGCCCACTGGGGCATGGTGTTGACCTCGCGGCGGAAGGTGCGCGGCCCGCCGCCGTACCCGGCCCACCCGGGACCGTCGAGGTCGAGCGTGACCTCCACCCAGTCCTCGGCCCGGGCCAGCGGCGGTTCGGGCAGCGCGTCGGGGTCGTCGGAGGTCCGCGGCGCGAAGTCCGGAACCTCCGGCAGTTCGACCGGCAGCACCGACTCCGGGAGCGCGATCGGGAGACCGGTGTCGTCGAACACGATCGGGAACGGCTCACCCCAGTACCGCTGCCGACTGAACAACCAGTCGCGCAGCTTGTAGGTGATGGTCGGCTCGCCGAGACCCTCCGTCGCGAGCCACTCGTTGATGGCGGCCTTCGCCGCCGGCGTGTCGAGCCCGTCGAGGCTGACCCCGTCGTTCGCGGAGGCCATCGCCACGCCGGCGCCGGTGAAGGCCTCCGGCCACTCCGATGCGTCGTCCGCCGCGACCCCGTGGGCGGCGAGCCAGGCGTCGTCGGGGCGCACGACCGGGACGATGGCCAGGTCGAACTCGCGGGCGAACGCGAAGTCGCGTTCGTCGTGCGCGGGCACCGCCATGATCGCCCCGGTGCCGTACCCCATGAGGACGTAGTCGGCGATGAAGACCGGGATGCGAGCCCCGTTCACCGGGTTGATCGCGAACGCGCCGGTGAACACGCCGGTCTTCACGTGCCCCTCGGCCTGACGTTCGAGTTCGGACTTCTGCGCCGCGAACTCACGGTAGGCGCGCACGGCCGCCGCCGGACCGACGCCGTCGCCGAAGATGCCCCGCCACGCGAGCGGGATCTCGGAGTGCTGCGCGTCGAACGGCGAGCCCGGCCACTCGACCGGCGTGATGACGTCGACGAGCGGATGCTCGGGCGCGAGCACCATGTAGGTCGCGCCGAACAGGGTGTCGGGCCGGGTCGTGAACACCGTGATCCCCAGATCGTCGTGGCCGTCGACCCCGAACGTCACCTCGGCACCCGTGCTGCGCCCGATCCAGTTCCGCTGCATCAACTTGATGGAGTCGGTCCAGTCGAGGAGGTCGAGGTCGGCGAGGAGCCGCTCGGCGTACGCGGTGATGCGCATCATCCACTGCTTGAGCGGACGCCGGAAGACCGGGAAGTTGCCGCGCTCGGAGCGCCCGTCGGCGGTGACCTCCTCGTTCGCCAGCACGGTGCCCAGGCCGGGGCACCAGTTCACCGGGGCCTCGGCCACGTACGCGAGACGGAACGAGTCGACGAGGCGGCGCCGGCCGAGGTCGTCGAGCTCGGACCACGGCCGGCCGTCCCCGTGGGCCGCGGCGTCGCGGGTCCCCGCCTCGAACTCGGCGACGAGTTCTGCGATCGGGCGGGCCCGATCGGCCGCCTCGTCGTACCAGGCGTTGAAGATCTGGAGGAAGATCCACTGGGTCCAGCGGTCGTAGCCGACGTCCGTGGTGGCCACGCCGCGCCGCGGATCGTGACCGAGGCCGAGGGCCCGCAGCTGGCGCTGCATGTTGGCGATGTTCGCCTCGGTGGTGACCCGGGGATGCTGGCCCGTCTGCACCGCGTACTGCTCGGCCGGGAGCCCGAACGCGTCGTAGCCCATCGCGTGGAGCACGTTGCAGCCGGTCATCCGGCGGTAGCGCGCGTACACGTCGGTGCCGATGTAGCCCAACGGATGTCCGACGTGGAGCCCCGCCCCGCTCGGGTACGGGAACATGTCGAGCACGTACAGCGGGGTGCGCCCCGCCATCGCCTCGAAGCCCTCGTCGAGTCCGCCGGCCGGGTTCGGTGCCCAGAAGGTGCGCTCGGCCTCCCAGCGGTCCTGCCACGACCGCTCGATCGAGGTGGCGAGCGCGGCGTCGTAGCGGGCGCGCGGCGTGCGGTCGGAGGCGGCGGTGTCGGTCATCGGGCGCCGAGCGTACCGGCGGCGCCCCTCCGACCCTCGCCCCGTGACGGGAGGCCGGAGCCCTGCTGCTATCCTCCTGCGCTCTCGGGGCTGTAGCTCAGTTGGCAGAGCGCTTCCATGGCATGGAAGAGGTCAGGGGTTCAATTCCCCTCAGCTCCACCCTTGGGGGTTCGGCTGAATTCGGGGGAGGTGTTCCCTTGAATCCGCCGATCTGTTCCCCTGAATTCCGGCTGCGCGTGCCGCCTCCGACGACACCCGAACCGGTGTGGAGCGGGAATCGACGATCAGACCCGCCGGCGGGCCGGAACGCGCGAAGATCTCCTCTCGCCGACGAAGCACTGGAGCACCGTGATGTCCAACAAAGCAGTCATCTCCCTCACCACCGGCCTCGAGGACGCCGAGCGCGTCACCGTCGCGTTCCTGGTTGCTGTCGGCGCCGCCGAGTCTGGCCGGCCGACGCTCATGTTCCTCACCAAGGAGGCCGTCCGCCTTGCGATCGAGGGCGTTGCCCGGGGAACGGCGTGCGAGGGCTGTCCACCCCTCGCCGATCTGATCGGCCGGTACCAGGCCGCCGGCGGACAGTTCCTGGTGTGCCCGATCTGCGTCGACGCCAAGGGCCTGCGCGAGTCGAGCTGGATCGCCGGTGCCGAGCTCGGCGGCACCGTCCAGATGTGGGAGTGGATCGGCGACGGCGCCACCACCTTCTCGTACTGACCCGCACGACCTCCACCCCACCCGAATCGACCGGAGAGTGACCGTGAGCGACGAGTCCACTCCCAACTACCAGCGGGCCTTCGCCCCGCACCCTGAGGTCTTCGCCGCGTGGGCACAGCTGAACGCGGCGATCACCGACGGCATGGACAGCCGCCGCTACGCACTCGCCACCCTCGCCGCCGCCAGGGCCATCCGCTCGAGCTACTGCTCGCTCGCCCACGGCAAGATGCTCGTCGAGGAGTTCGATGAGCCCGTGGCGGCGATCGCCGCGAATCGACACGACGCCGGCCTCTCTCCCCTCGACATCGCCGTCATGGACCTCGCGGAGCTCGTCGCCACCGACGCCGCCTCGGTGACTGAGAGCGACCGGCAGCGACTCCGCGACCTCGGGCTCAGCGACCACGACATCGCCCAGGTCGTGCTCACCGCCGCGGCCCGGTGCTTCTTCGCCAAGACGCTCGACGGACTGGGGGCCCGACCTGACGCCTCCTACCTCGAGCTCAGCGACGAACTACGGGCGGTCCTCGTGGTCGGCACCCCGATCGACGACCGGACCTGACGAACGAAGGTGCGCCACGACGGTGATGCCGTTCGGGCGCACAACCTTGCCCCCGACGTCTCGAGCCCACTTCCCCGACCGCAACAACGAGGCGTGACGCATCGTGTGCACGCTCTCGCCTCCCCGTGTGCAACCCACCTCGGGGCACCCCACCTGAGTCGCCCGCATCCCAAGCAGCAGTAGGGCTCCCGAAATCACGGGAACACCTCACTCCGAACCATGACGAGTGGACCGTCACGGTCCGACCGCCAACCCGGCCCGATGCGCCCCCGGCGCGTCGGGCCGTCACGCATCCGGACCCCCGCCCCCTCCGCCGTCGCGCCGGTACACTCCGCCGACTATGCGGGGGCTCCGGACAGGCTGGCGGCGCATCGTCCGCGCCGAGGTCGTCGCAGGACCTGCGATCGCCATCGGGGTCGTGGTCGCCGGGCTCTCCTTCGTGGTCGAGGCGCCGCTCGAGGCCGACGGGCTGACCCTCGGACTGCTGGCCGCACTGGCCACCGTGGCCACCTTCCTCTTCGGCGTGCTCCTCGCCTTCACGATCGAACGGACCCGCCTCCGGCTCAGCACGGTGCACGACCTCATCCGTCGGGGCGATGCGAACCTCCTCGCGATCCACCAGCTCGTCGCGGTGTTCCCGGATCGGACCGCCGACATCCGGGCCCGGATCGACGCTCAGCTCATCGCGCAGATCGACCATCGGCTCGACGCGTTCCCTCGATCGACGGCCACCTTCCTGGAGCTCTCCGGTGCGGTCATCGGGTTGGAACCCCGGACCCCGCAGCAGGAGACGGCCTACTACCACCTGCTCCAGCAGACGAACGACATGTCGATGTCGCGTGCGCTCATGGAGGCCGCCATCGGACAGTCGATGTCCCGGCTCGAGTGGACCTCCCTGCTCCTCCTGCTCGGCGTGATGCTGTCCATCATCGTCGAACTCCCGAAGGGCTCCATCGTCGCCGCGGCGGTCGCGGGCGTGCTCTCGGCCACACTCGTGACCCTCATGATGCTGCTGCGGAAACTGGACCGACTGCTCTGGCACGAACGGGCCTCCATCTGGGAGCCGCAGGCGCGCCTGTTCCGTCACCTCGACCTGCTCCCCTACGTGCCGCGGACCGTGATCGATGCGGGCCGCTTCGTCCCGACGGGTCGCGTGCGGGTCGTCGACTACACGAGCACCGCCCCGGACGGGTCGGGGAAGGTCGTCACCGAGACCGACTTCCCCTGACGCGGCGCACCGCGCACCGTCGGGGGTCGGGGGAACCGGTGGGGGCCGCCGGTGTCCCGATCCCTAGACTCGCCCTCCTGTGATCGGCGTCGTGGACTACCGGGCGGGCAACGCCCCGAGCGTGATGTTCGCCCTCGCGCGCCTCGGTCTCGACGCCCGCCTCGTCGCCGGGGCGGCCGAACTCGACGCGGTCGACCGGATCATCCTCCCCGGGGTCGGGGCGGCCCGGGCCACCATCGACTCGCTGGTGGAGACCGGCATGGTCGACGCGCTGCGTCGGCGTGCCCTCGTCGACGGCGCGCCCTTCCTCGGCATCTGCATCGGACTGCAGGTCCTCTTCGAACGATCCGAGGAGGGTCCGGCCGAGTGCCTCGGTTGGCTCCCCGGCGAGGTCCGCCGCTTCCCGGACTCCGTGCGGGTGCCCCAGATCGGATGGAACCTCGTGCGCGCCACGCGGGACCACGCGCTCACGACGGGCCTCCCGGCCGAGCCGTACTGCTACTTCGTGAACTCGTACCACGCGGTACCCGCCGACCCGACGGCGGTGCTCGCCACCACCGACTACGCCGGAGCGTTCTGCTCGATGGTGGCGCACGGCAACGTCGCCGCGACCCAGTTCCACGCCGAGAAGAGCGGTGAGGTCGGGCTGCGCATCCTCCGCAACTTCGCGGCCTGGGACGGTGCGTGATGCTCACCAAGCGACTCATCGCCTGCTTCGACGTGATCGGCGGACGGGTCACCAAGGCCGTCCGCTTCCAGGACAACATCGACGTCGCCCCGGCCGAGGACCTCGCGCGGTCCCTCTACGAGGATCAGATCGACGAGATCGTCTTCTACGACATCACCGCGAGTGCCGAACGCCGCAAGATCGACCTCGACACGGTGCGACGCGTCGCCGAGCACGTCTTCGTCCCGTTCACGGTCGGCGGCGGCATCCGGGACGTCGACGACATGTACGAGGTCCTCAAGGCCGGCGCCGAGAAGATCAGCGTCGACTCGATGGCGGTGCGCGACCCCGACATCATCCGCCACGGAGCCGAGGCGTTCGGTCGCCAGTGCATCGTGCTCTCCACCCAGGTGCAGCACGTGGGGATCCGGGACGGGATCCCGAGCGGGTACGAGGTGTTCATCGACGGCGCCCGCACCGCCACCGGTCTCGACGCGATCGACTGGGTCCGGCGGGGCGAGGAACTCGGCGCAGGAGAGATCGTCGTGAACAGCATCGACCGGGACGGCACCGGTGACGGCTACGAGCTGGACATCACCCGTGCGGTCGCCGACTCCGTGAACGTCCCGGTCATCGCGAGCGGCGGGGCCGGTACCGTGGAGCACATCGCCGACGGGCTCACCGCGGGCGGTGCGCAGGCCGCGATCATCTCGTCGATGCTCTACTCGCCCCGCCTCGACCGCAACCCGAGCGTGCGCGAACTCAAGGGTGCGCTCATCGCCCGGGGCGTGCCGATGCGACCCTGGGTCGACTGAGCGACCCGGGCACGGCCCTCAGCGGGCCGGGGCGTCGGCCTCGCGCCAGATCGTCGGCGCGTCGCTCCAGAGCCGTTCGAGCGCGTAGTACTCGCGCGTCTCATCGAGGAACACGTGCACGACGAAGTCCCCGTAGTCCATGAGGACCCACCCGGCATCGTCGAGGCCCTCGACGCTCGTCGGGGTCGAGCCGTGCAGCACGCGCACCTGCTCCTCCACCTCGTCCACGATGGCCTTCACCTGGCGGCGGTTCGACGCGCTCGCCACGACGAACGCCTCCGTGATCCCGAGGATGTCACCCACGTCGAGGACGACCACCTCGTTGGCCTTCTTCTCCGCAGCGGCCTCGGCGGCTGCGATGGCACGGGCGTGGCTGTCGATGGCCCCGCGGTGCTCGGTCCCGTTCATGGTGTGGCCGCCTCCGGGTCGAAATCGGGACCGACGATGATCGTGATGTCGGTGATGCCCACCGCACGACCCGCCTTGCGGACCGAACCGACGCCGACCGCGTCGAGGATGATCCGCGCCGCGCGTCGATCCCGGTCCCGGTAGTAGACCACCTGCGTCGCCCCGATCCCGAAGCCCGGCCAGTTCCCGGTGAGGCGCACGTCGGCCCCGACCGGCACGACCCGAGCCGCCACCGCCTGGGCGAGCCCGACCGTGCCCACCCCGTTGAGGATCTCGACCCGGGGCCGGACGCCGTCGATGCCGAGGCGCGCGTCCGGGAACATGCGCTCGACGAGCGCCGGCATCGCGGCGCTGCGCACCCGCAACCGCTCGTCCCCGCTCGTCCCCACCGAGTCGACCGGCAGCGTGTCGAACGACGGTGCACCCGTGGTCGCGACCTCGATGAGCGGGCCGGCGAGCTCGGGGGCGGCCGCACGGGTGGCCGCGGCGACCTCCGGGTCGCGCAGCCGGTCGAACCAGGCCGTGAGCACCGCCTGCACGGTCACGAGGTGGTCGACCTCGCTCCCCTCCTCCTCGACGGTGAGCAGGCGCAGCGCCTCCTCGGCCGACGCACGCACCGGTCCGGCCGGAGTCTCCGGTCGGGACGCTCCATCCGGGACGACGTCGTTCGGGAGGTCGATCGACAGCGGCGCTGCTGGCGCGAGGGCCGAGGCCCAGAGCGCATCGCCTCCGAGCACCGGCGCGCCGGCCCGCACCCCGGTCAGGTTCTGCACGGTCGTGCCCAGGAGTTCCGCAGTGCCGAGCGCCGGCACCTGCCCGAGGGTGCGGATGCCGAGCGATGGCACCTCGACCTGGGTCGCCGCCGGCATGAGGAGCACGGAGCCGTCCTCGTCGGTACGACCGAGCACGAGGATGACGTCGGCCGCGCCCTCGATGGTGGTGTGGCCGAGCAGCGCGGCCGTGGTCTGGAGCGCGGGGAGTCCGGCTCCACCGCCACCGCCACCCGTCGGCTCGTCGGTCCGCCGGAGCCACACCCCGACGCCGACGAGGAGGGCGAGGACCACGGCGATGGCCGGCATCGTGATGAGCCAGAACCGGCGACGCTCGGCGCGGGCCCGTCGGCGGGCCCGGACCGCCGCCCGCCGGCCACCCGCATCCGGACCGGACCCCGTCGGTTCGCCGACCCCGTCGACCGGTGTCGGCGCCGAGCCGCCCGATCGCTGCGCCCGGCGCTCGGCTCGGGTGAGGGGTCGGTCGACTCCCGCCGGCGGCGCGTCCGTCATCGACCCCGAGTGTAGATGCCCTGCTCCTCGAGGTAGCGCGCGGTCGCCGCCGGCACGAGGTCCTCGATCGACGCACCGGCTGCGATCCGCTCGCGCACGGCCGTGGACGAGACGTCGATGCGCGGGATCGGCACGTGCTCGACCCGCCATCCCGAGCCCGGGGGTTCGGCCCGTTCGCCGTCTCGCTCGACCACCACGATGGTGGCGAGATCCCGGGTGTCCTCGAGCCGGCGCCAGGTGCCCATGTTCGCGACCGCATCGGCACCGAGGACGAGGAACAGATCGCGACCGGGCGCGACGAGGTCCTCGAGCGTGTCCGCCGTGACCGACGCGGTCCCCCGCCGCACCTCGACGTCGCAGACCTCGAGGCCCTCCACGCCCTCGACCGCGCGACGCACCATCTCGAGCCGCTGCTCGGGGGCGGCCACGACCCGACCCCGCTTCTGCCAGGGGTCACCGGCCGGGACGACGAGCACCCGGTCCAGGCCGAGGTGCTCCCGCACCGCCCGGGCCGCCGCCACGTGCCCGATGTGGATCGGATCGAAGGTCCCCCCGTACACGCCGACCCGCTCCGCCACGCCGCCGAGGCTAGACGCCGGTCGCGTTCACCCCGCCGTAACGGAACCGACATCCTCGGGGCGGCCCGGTTCCGTACGGTGGCCGATATGAGCATCGTCGAACCCGTCCCCGAACCCGAACGCTCGCCGACGGTCCACGTGCTCATCCGGGTCTGGCTCCCCGACCGCCCGGGTGCGCTGGGACTCGTCGCGTCACGGATCGGTGCCATGCGCGGCGACATCGTGGGCATCGACGTGCTCGAGACCGGCGACGGCGTCGCGGTCGACGAGTTCGCGGTCGAGCTCCCCGACGACGCCGCGATCCCGCTGCTCGTGCGCGAGATCGAGCAGGTGGACGGCGCCTCGGTCGAGGAGGTCCGCCGGGTCGGGGCCTTCCCCGACCCGCGGGTGGACGCCCTCGACTCGGCGGTCATGGTCTGTGAGGCCGGTTCGGTCGACGACCTGTGGAGCCGACTCGCGACGCACACCCGGGTCGAGTTCCTGGCCGACTGGACCGCCGTCCTCGTCGCCGGCCGGATCGTGCTCGGCGACGGGCCCACCCCGTCACCCCCGACCCTCGCCGCCTACGCAGCGGGCGCGAGCGAGTCACCGGCGGTGCTGCGCGGCGACGCCGGCCCGGCCGACCTCGCAGTGGCGGCCCTCCCCGACACCGACGTCGTGCTGTTGGTGGGGCGCGACGGTCACCCGTTCCGGCAGCGTGAGCGCCTGCAGATGCTCCGGCTGGTCCGGATCGCCGCCCGCATGCTCGAGCTCCTGACACCGAGCGTCTGAGCGGTCGGTGCCGTGGCCGACGCCCGGATCGGAACCGGCGCGCCGTCATCGGTACGGTGCGCCCCGTGACCGTCGGCATCGTCGCCCTCACCCGGGACCTGCGGGTCCACGACCATCCGGCCCTCGCGGCCGCGGTCGCCGAGCACGACGCAGTCGTCGTGCTCTTCGTCGTCGACGACCGGGTGGCCGAGGTCGGGTTCCGACCGGCCAACCGGGCCGCGTTCCTCGTCGAGTCCCTCGAGGACCTCGACGCATCACTGCGGACGCGCGGCAACGCCCTCGTGGTGCGGGCCGGCGCGTGGCCGGACGAGATCCTGCGCATCGCTGCGACCACCGGCGCGACGGTGGTGCACTGCTCCGACGACGTGAGCGCGTTCGCACGGCGTCGGATCGACCGGCTCCGGGCTGCGGCGGGTCGGGTCGGCGTCGAGGTGCGCACGCACGACGGGGTGACCGTGCTGCCCGCCGGGGCCGTGCGCCCCACCGGTGGCGATCACTTCAAGGTCTTCACGCCGTACTA
>JALRDW010000267.1 GCA_023262065.1 Acidimicrobiia bacterium
AGGACGTCGCTCGGGGGCGATGCCGGGTCATCGCCCCCGAATACTTCATGCGCGAGACGATCGAGGAGAACGTCATCGCCGGCTTCGCCATGCTGCGTCGAGCGGCCTACCAGTTCGGCCCACTCCTCCCGGCCGGACCCCGGGGCCACATCGACTGCGGACTCGGCAAGGCGATCCCCTTCTGGCCCGCCGACCTCATCGCGCCCACCGAGGAGATCACCTCGACCGGTCAGGAGTTGGTGGTCGACGGGATCCGGATCGTGTTCCAACTCACGCCGGAGGCCGAGGCCCCGGCGGAGATGAACTTCTTCTTCCCGGACCATGGCTGGCTGTGCACTGCCGAGAACTGCACCCACACCATGCACAACCTCGTGCCGATCCGCGGTGCCCATGTGCGGGACGCCCTGAAGTGGTCGAAGTACATCGACGAGATGATCGAGATGTTCGGCGCCGACACCACGCTCATGTTCGCGTCCCACCACTGGCCGCGCTGGGGCCGGGAGGACGTGCTCGAGTACCTCACCCTGCAGCGCGACCTGTACCGATGGATGCACGACCAGACGATGCGCATGGCGAACCACGGCCACACCGCCGTGGAGATCGCCGAACTGCTCGAACTGCCGCCGGAGTTCCGAGCCGAGTCGCACACGATCGGCTACTACGGCGCGCTCGTGCACAACGTGAAGGCGGTGTACCAGCGCTACCTGTCCTGGTACGACGCCAACCCGGCGAACCTCTGGCGACTCCCGCCGACCGAGGCGGGCGCGCGCTACGTCGACCTCGCCGGCGGCGCCGAGGCCCTGTTGACCCGGGCTCGCGACGCGTTCGAAGCCGGCGACTACCGGTGGGTGGTCGAGGTCGTGAACCACCTCGTGTTCGCGGACCCCACGAACACCGCGGCCCGCGAGTTGCAGGCCGACGCGCTCGAGCAACTCGGCTACCAGTCGGAGTCGGCGACGTTCCGCAACGCGTACCTCCAGGGCGCGCAGGAGTTGCGCAACGGACCGCTCCCGTCCGGCCCCGGGCGACGGGGCGGCGTGCTCGCCGCCATGAGCGTCGAGCAGATCCTCGAGACGCTCGCGGTGTCCCTGCGCTCCGAGGATGTCGGGGGCCTGCGGGCGACGATCAACCTCGACCTCCCCGACGTCGGGGAGGTCTGGGTGCTCGGTCTGTCGAACCGCACCCTCCACGCGGTCGCGGGTCGCCAGGACCCGGACGCCGATGCCACGCTGCGGCTCGACCGGCCGACGCTGCTCGCGCTCGTCGACCAGACGCTCACGGTGGCCGCGGGCATCGAGGCGGGCACGATCACCATGATCGGCGATCCGAGCGCGCCCGACCGCGTGTTCTCCAACCTCGACGTCTTCATGACGAACTTCCCGATCGTCGAGCCCTAGCTCGGGACGCCCCGAATCGGGGTCCGGGTGCGGTCGGGGGCGCCCCCCTGCGCCACTAGCGTTCCCCCTGACCCATTCGGGGCGGACCGGCCCCCCGAGTGGTCGGGGGGACCGTGACCGCGACCATCGACGCACCGAATCCGGGGGACGCCCCCGGACCGGCCGCGCCACCGAGCGAGGGGCGCCTCGCGCACCAGCCGGCCCTCGACGGGATCCGGGCTCTCGCCGTCATCGCGGTGGTCCTGTACCACGACTGCGTGAACCGACCGCGGGACCGCTGGGTACCGGGCGGGTTCCTCGGGGTCGACGTGTTCCTCGTGCTGTCGGGATTCCTCATCACCGGGATCCTGCTCACGAACCGGGACCGGACCGGACGGACGGCGACCAAGCAGTTCTGGATCCGCCGGGCCCGTCGGCTGCTTCCCGCCTTGCTCGTCATGCTCCTGTTCGCTGCGGCCTACGGGTACTTCGCCTCGCCGAAGTGGGAACTCGCGAGCCTCTGGAGCCAGACCGTCGCGACGATGCTGTACGTCGAGAACTGGTTCACCCTCTACGGCACACCGGGCCGCGCCCCGATCGCCCACACGTGGTCGCTGTCGATCGAGGAGCAGTGGTACTTCGTCTGGCCCTTCCTGCTCGCCGGCCTCCTCGTGCTGACGCGGAACCGCCGCCGGCCGCTCATCCTCGCGATCACCGGGCTCACGGTCGCCTCCGCGATCTTCATGGCCATCACCTTCGCCCGCGGCGGTTGGCCGCACGGCTACTACTCGACGTTCAGTCGCGCCGGGGAGCTCCTGCTCGGGGGCCTCATCGCCGTCGCACTGCGCGAGTCCCCGGTCATCCGCAACCGGGCGGCGAGCATCCTCGTGGAGGTCGGCGCGCTGGCATCGCTCGGCTACCTCGCATGGCAGTTCCGGTACGCCACGCCGTTCGACCCCGGTCTCTACCGGGGCGGCTTCTACCTGGTCGCCGTCGCGACCGCGATCATCATCGTGGCCGCGCTCCAGCCGACCAGCCGGATCGTCCGACCCGCCTTCGCGTGGCGGCCGCTCGCTGCGATCGGCCTCGTCTCCTACGGCGTGTACCTGTACCACGTGCCGCTGTTCCGCTGGATGTCCCCCGAGGCGACGGGTCTGAGCACCTGGCCCCTGCTCGCGGCCCGACTCGCCGTGCTCGCGGTCATGGCGATCGCGTCGTACCTCCTCATCGAGATGCCGGTGCGCAACGGACGTCTCCAGGGTCGCGAGGGCCGCCTCGCCGTCGTCGCCGTCGTCGTCACCCTCGCCGTGGTGTACGGCGTCACCCGGGCCGGGACCCCGCTGCCGGTATGGGCCTTCGCCCGGGACCGACTCGTCACCGCAGCCGCCGCGACCCCGGACGGCACCCCGCGGATCCTCGTGGCCGGCGAACTCGATGCGTTCGATCTCGGCGAACGGACCGGTTCCCTCGTGTACCGGGGAGTACCCGGGACCGAGGCGACTGCCGTCGCGTCGCTCGGCTGCGCCATCATCGGCTCGCAACCTGCGATCGCCGGGAACTACGGACCTCCGGCGGACTGCGTCCCGTGGCCCGAGCTCTTCGATGCGGTCGCGTCCGGGT
This sequence comes from Acidimicrobiia bacterium, assembly GCA_023262065.1. Classification (GTDB taxonomy): domain Bacteria; phylum Actinomycetota; class Acidimicrobiia; order IMCC26256; family IMCC26256; genus IMCC26256. The sequence goes on from JALRDW010000267.1 coordinate 2,997, forward strand.
TCCGACCCGACGTCGCCGTGCTCATGGCGGGACGATCCGAGGTCTACGACCAGTTCGTGCGCGGGAGGATCCTGCGCGTCGGGACGCCCGAGTACGCGACCGCCCTGCGCAACCGCCTCAACGAGGCACGGCGGATCCTGCAACCCGCCGACACGCCCCTCGTGCTGACCACCATCCCGTGCATCGCGGGCGTCGAGGGCGACACGAGCGCCATCGCGACGTTGTCCCGCGATCCGGCGCGGGTGGCGTGGCTCAACGAGGTGTGGCGCACCTTCGCCGAGAACCATCCGGACGATGTCCGACTCGTCGACATCTCGCCCGTGCTGTGCCCCGACGGGAACCCGCGTCCGGTGATCGAGGGACAACCGGTCCGCGACGCCGACGGACGCCTCACTCCCCGCGGCGCCGTGGCACTCTGGACCTACCTCATCGACCGCGCGCTCGACGCGACCGGGACGCCGAAGGGCCGAGTGCGCTGAGGGTCCGCCCTCCGCCGCCGCGTCATGACCTCGTCCGTCGCACCCCCGTCGCTCGGCGACGCCTCGGCCGGACCGTCACGGGAGGGCACACTCGAGCGGCGACCGGCACTCGACGGCCTCCGGGGATTCGCGGTCACCGCGGTGATCCTCTACCACGCCGGGATCGGCGGCACCCGCGACCCGTGGGTCCCGGGCGGCTTCCTCGGGGTCGACGTGTTCTTCGTGCTCTCGGGCTTCCTCATCACCGGGATCCTCCTGACGAACCGCGACCGCACCGGCCGGACCGTGACCCGCGAGTTCTGGGTCCGTCGCGCCCGTCGGCTGCTCCCGGCCCTCCTCGTCATGCTGCTGTTCTGCGCGGCCTGGGGCGCGTTCGCCGCACCGCGCTGGGAACTCACCAGCCTGCGGAACCAGTCGATCGCCACCCTCCTGTACGTGCAGAACTGGTACCGCATGTTCGGCGATCCGGGTCGTGCGCCGCTCAGCCACACCTGGTCCCTCTCCATCGAGGAGCAGTGGTACCTGATCTGGCCGTTCCTCCTCGGCGGCCTGCTGCTCGCGACCCGGTACCGACGCGCCGTCACGCTCGGGGTACTCGCCCTGGCGACGGTGGCATCGGCCGTCGCGATGGCCTGGTACTTCGATGCGTACGGGTGGGGCCGGGCCTACGGCTCGACCACGGCCCGGGCCGGCGAGCTGATCCTCGGCGGGATCGTCGCCATCGTGTGGCGCGAGTGGGGTGCCCTCCGTTCGCGTCGGCTGCAGTCGGTCGTCGAGGCCATGGCCGTCGTCGCCGTCGTGGCGCTCGTCGCCGAGTTCGCAACCCTGCGCGCGACCGACGCCCTCACCTACCGCGGCGGCTCGTACCTCGCCGCAGTGGCGACGGCGCTGATCATCGTGGCCGTCCTGCAGCCGCGGAGCCCCATCGTCGGTCGGGCCCTCTCGTGGTCGGCCGTCACGGCGATCGGTCTGGTGTCCTACGGCCTGTACCTGTTCCACGTGCCGTTGTTCCGTTGGATGTCCGCGGACGCCGTCGGCCTCGACGGCCCGCCCCTCCTGGCGATCCGCCTGCTCACCCTGGGCGCCATGGCCTACGCCTCCTACCGGTGGATCGAGATGCCCGTGCGCCACGGTCGCCTCCGCGGGCACGAGGGTCGGCTCGCGCTCGCCGCGATCGCGGCCACCGTCGTCGTGATCCTCATCGTCACCAGTCGGGCCGAGCCCGCCCCGGCCTGGGCCTTCCAGCGGGCGCAACTCGCCGGCGCGGCGAGCGCGCTCCCCCCGGACACCACCCGGGTGCTGGTCGCCGGGGAACTCGATGCCTACGACCTCTCAGCCCGCACCGGACGCCTCGTGCACCGGAACGTCGACGGCGCGGCGTCGGCCGCGGTGGCCACGATCGGGTGCAACCTCGTCGGCAACCGTCCGATCATCGACGGCCGGCCGGTGCCGCCGATCGCGTGCGACGACTGGCGCGACGCCTTCCGGGCCGGCATGGACGCGTTCGACCCCGACGCCGTGGTGCTCATGGCCGGGCAGGCCGAACTCCTCGACCAACGCGTCGCCGGACGGACGCTCCGGGCTCGCCCTCGCGGATCACCACTTCACCCGCGGCGAAATCCCGCTCCCGCATCACACCCGCGAGCGACGCCAGAGCCGCGGTGGGAACGAGGGAGAACATGTCGGAGGCGACCAGCACTGCGACCT
>JALRDW010000291.1 GCA_023262065.1 Acidimicrobiia bacterium
GACCGCTTCGGTGACCTCCGGCTCCGGTACGCGGTGGAGGACGAACCGCTCGGCACCGCGGGCGCCATCCGCTTCGCGGCCGGGGACATCGACGAACGCATCGTGGTCTGCAACGGCGACGTCCTCACCGACCTCGACCTCGGCGAGATGTTCGCGTTCCACGAGGCGCGCGGCGCCGAGGCGACCATCGCCCTCACCCGGGTCGAGGACCCGTCCGCGTTCGGCGTCGTGCCCACCCGCGACGACGGTGAGGTCATCGCGTTCGTCGAGAAGCCGCCACCCGGGCAGGCGCCGACCGACTGGATCAACGCGGGCACCTACATCCTCGAGCCGAGCGTGCTGGCGCGCATCCCGGCCGACCTCAACGTGAGCATCGAACGGGAGACCTTCCCGCGCATGCTCGAGCGTCCGGGCCGGCTCTACGCGGTGCAGAGCGACGCGTACTGGCTCGACATCGGGACCCCGGCCAAGTACGCACAGGCGCAACGGGACGTGCTGCTCGGATGCGTCGGTCTCCCGCCGGCCCCCGGCGCGACCGAGCGGACGCCCGGCGTCTGGGTGCGGGGCGACGCGTCCATCGCTCCCGATGCGTGGCTCGAGGGTCCGACCCTCATCGGTGCCGGTGCGGTGATCGAGACCGGCGCGCAGATCATCGGTTCGGTCATCGGGGCCGGCGCCCGCGTCGGCGCCGGGGCGTCGGTCCGGGGCTCGGTGCTGCTGCCGGGGGCGGAGGTGTCGGCGGGGGCCGACGTCGTCACGACCGCGGTGGACCGGACGGTGGAGCTGGCCTGCGGCTGAACGGGCCGTCGTCGGCGTACCGCCGGAGATCGTCGAGCGGCACCGGCGGGCGCGGTCGTCCGACGTAGGTCGGATCGGCGCGGCCGATGGTCACGAGGGCGTGGGGGAGCCAGTCCGGTGGGAGGCCGAGCGCATCGCGGGCCTCGGCCGGGCAGAACATCGGTGCGGCGACCCAACAGGACGCCCAGCCGTCGTCGGCCACCGCGAGCATGAGGTTCTCGACCGCGGCGCCGAGCGAGAGGAGGGCCAGACCCCACTCCGCGATGCGTCGTCCGTCATCCGGGTACTCGTCGAGGCCGTCGGTCGTGAGGCAGCCGAGGACGAGCGCCGGGGCTCCGGTGATCTTCAGGTGCGACGCCTCCACGAGTGCATCGACCCGTGCCGGGTCGAGACCGTCGGCCAGCAGGTCGTGTCGCCACCGTTCGCCCATGCCGCGGGCGAGCGCAGCCTTGGCCGGCCCGTCGTCGACGACCACGAAGCGCCAGGGGCGCGAGTGGTGCGGGGCCGGTGCGATGCAGGCGGCCTCCACCCACCGGTCGAGCCGAGCCCGCGGCACGGGGTCGTCGAGGTAGGCGCGGATCGACCGGCGCGCCTCGAGGAAGTCGGGCAGCGCGCTCACCGGAACAGGTCGTCCTGGGGTCGGCGCACGAGTTCCCGGACCGAGGCCTCCCGGAACCACGCGGGGTCCAGCCCGCGCACGATGGCCACCGCGACGCCGCTCGACTTGCCCATGACCAGCTCGGCGGCGGCCGCGATCTCGTCGGCCACGGCGACCTCGGTCACCTGGAGCGCTCGGCCCCGGGCGTCGGCGGTGCCGCGCAGGTCGAGCACGGCGGCGATCCCGGCCACCCCGATCGCGACGTCGGTCAGCCCGTGCCGCCAGGCGCGTCCGAAGGTGTCGGACACGATGACCCCGACATCGACCTTCTCGACGCCGCGCAGCGCGTCGCGGATGCGTCGGGCCGAGCGGTCGGCATCGACCGGAAGCAGCGCCGCGGTGCCGTCCTCGACGTTCGAGAGGTCGATGCCCGCGTTCGCACACACGAACCCGTGGGTGGTCTCGCTGATCACGAGGTCGCCGCGCCGGCGCAGGATCCGCACCGACTCGGCCTCGACCAGCGCGCGCTTGGCCCCGGGGTCCCCGTGGTCGAGCGGGACGATCCGGCCCTCCGCCTTCGACACGACCTTCTGCGTCACGACGAGGCAGTCGCCGTCGTGCAGGGGCGTACCGGCGGTCCAGGCGGCGCGTGCGATGAGCTCGCCGAGGTCGTCGCCCTCGCGCACCTCGGGGATCCCGAGCAGGGGGATGATCGAGAGCGGTTCCACGGCTGCGCCCGATCAGGCGACGGCGTCGAGCGCGTGCTGGGCGAGTGCGGCCGCCACTCGGGCGTCGGTCATGAGGGTCTCGGCGACGACCGGACGCACGCCGGTGGCGGCGACGTCGTCGGCCCGTCCGGCGTCCCGCTCGTCGATGACGAGGGTGGAGCAGAACGGGGCGTAGACCTCGGCCACCCCGACGCAGGACACCTCGATCCCGAGTGGGCCCATGAGTCGGTCGGCCGGTCCCTTGACGGTGGTGCCGGCGATGATCGGGCTCACCCCCACGACCCGGTCCCGGCGGGCGACGAGTGCGTCGCGGACCCCGGGGACGGCGAGGATGGGTCCGATCGAGATGATGGGGTTCGACGGGCACACGATGATCGTGTCGGCGGCGGCGATCGCCTCGAGCACGCCCGGGGCGGGGCGCGCCGTGGCGGCGCCGTCGAACTCGACCGCGACGACCGGCGGGGTCGTCCGCTCCCGAACGAACCACTCCTGCATGCGCAGGACCTCGAGGCCCCCGTCCGGTCGCTCGACCGTGATGCGCGTGCTCACGGGGTCATCGGTCATCGGCACGATCGTGGTGGTGACCCCCCAGGCCCTCGCGATGTCGGCGGTCACCGTGCTGAGCGGGGCACCCGCCCGCAGCCGTTCGCTCCGGTGGAGGTGGGTGGCGAGGTCGAGGTCGCCGAGCCGGAACCAGGTGTCGGCGCCGTAGCGGGTCAGTGCGTCGATGGTCCGGAAGGACTCACCCTCGAGCCCCCAGCCCTGCTCGGGGTGCTCGGCCCCGGCCAGCGTGTACGTGACCGTGTCGAGGTCGGGGCAGACGGTGAGGCCGTGGAACACCTCGTCGTCCGCGGTGTTCACGATCGCGGTCACGTCCTCGGGGGGAACGACCCGGACCAACCCGCGCAGGAAGCGGGCGGCACCGACTCCTCCGGCGAGTGCGACGAGCATGCGGGGAAGGGTAACCGGGGCCGGACGCGACGACGCCCCCGGGCGGACCCGGGGGCGTCGCGTCGCACGGTGGCGCAGCGGAGGGGGGAGTGCCGCTGCGCCGGCGATGGAGGGGCGGGATCAGCCGCGCAACGAGCGCACCCGGTCGACGCCGGAGCCGACCGCCGCACCGACGGTCGAGGGGACGGTGCGCACCGACTCCGGGATGGCCGCCGCGACCTTCGTGGGGACGCCCTGCACGGAGGCGGGGATCGAGGCGCCGACCTGCGCCGGGACGCCGCGCAGCTGCTCCACCGCGGGCTCGATGCGGGTGCGGACCGCGTCGACCGCCGGGGTGACCGCGTCTTTGGCCTGCTCGGTCACGGAGGCGGCGACGGTGCGGGGGCTGGCGAGGTGGGCGACCACGTAGTGGCCGGCGTCGCCGGCCCGGGTGCGCAGGTCGGCGGACCGCTCGGTGAGGCGGACCTGGAGGTCGCGACGACGCTGCTGGACCTGCTGGAACCCGAGCACCCCGGCGCCGATGGCGATGTACCCGGCGTCGGTGGCGGACTTGCGGAGATCGATGGCCATGGTGGCTCCTCTGCTGACGGGGCGCTCGACCGGGGGAGGCCGGCGCCCGCTCCTGCGGGGATCGATGGGCTCGCAGCCGGGGGGAGGCGGACTCCCACCCGACCCGAGTGGGAGCAGGATAGCGCAGATGTATAACAGTTGCAAGCACCCGCCATCGGCCCGTCGGCCGGGAGCGGCAGGGGTCGGCGGGTAGGTTCGGGGGCGATGGACGCCGAGCACCCGGACGGCCCGACCGGGGCCGCGGAACCCGAGGCGGGCGCGCCCCGCGGGCTGCCGACCCTCGGACCGGACCAGTACCGCCCGTCCTCGCTCTCGCGGCTCTTCGACGGCCCGATCACCCGCCCCGATCCTGCGTCGCAGCTCGGCGCCGACGGACGGTTCCACCTGTGCTCGTCGGCGCACGGCCACGCCGCCGCCGGGCCGGCGGAGCCGCCGACCCCCGACGGGCCCGGGCCGGCGGACGGGCCGGAGGTCCCCGACCCCGACGGGGTCGTCGGCCCGAGCGATGGGACCGACGCGGCCGACCAGCCGGCCGACCAGTGGTTCATCGACGGCTACGACGACCTCTTCGAGGAGGGTCCCCGGCCGCCGGTCGTCGCCGTGGTGGTCGTGCGGGACCCCGGCCCCTGGTTCGAGGAGGCGCTCGGCGCCCTCGCCGCGCTCGACTACCCGGAGCTCAGCGTCCTCGTCATCGACGACGGATCGGCCGAGGACCCGACGCCGCGCATCGCAGCGATCGCACCCGGTGCGTTCGTCCGGCGGCGGGAGGTCGCCGGCGGGTTCGCGACGGCGGCCAACGAGGTCATCGCGACCGTGCAGGGCGCGCCCTTCCTCCTCTTCGTGCACGGCGACGCCGTGCTCGATCCGAACGCGCTCACCATCCTCGTCGACGAGGCCGTGCGCTCGAACGCCGGGGTCGTGGGCCCGAAGGTGGTGCGCCACGACGACGTCGGCGCGCTGCTCGAGGTCGGGATGACGGTCGACCGCCTCGGCGCGCCCCACACGATGATCGAGCCGGGGGAGATCGATCAGGAGCAGCACGACGCGGTGCGCGACGTGTTCTGGATCTCCGGGGTCGCGATGCTCGTCCGGGCCGACCTGTTCGCGGAGATCGGCGGCTTCGACCCGGACGCAGCGCCGGGCGCCGAGGACGTGGACCTGGGCTGGCGCGCCCGGATCGCGGGCGCCCGGATCATGGTGGCACCGGACGCCCGGGTGCGGCACCACCTCGACGACGCGCTGCGCGACGTCCTCACGGCCCCGCCGGTCGAGGTCGAGGCGGCCCGGCACCGGGCGATGCTCACCTCGGCCGGCGGTCTCAGCCTGCTGTGGATGGTGCCGCTCGCGCTCGCGCTCGCGGTGCTCGAGTCGATCGCAGCCCTCCTCACGGGTCACCGACGACGTGCCGGGGCGGTCCTCGGCGGGTGGTGGCGCGCCCTGCGGGCGATCCCGGCGGCCCGACCGGCCCGTCGAGCCGCGCAGTCCCACCGACGGGTGCACGACGGCGACCTCCGGTACCTCCAGAGCCGCGGGTCCTCGCGGGTGAAGCGGTTCATGAACGGCACGCTCCACGCCGACGACCGCCTCCGCGGGTTGTCGGCCGCGGGTCGCACGATCACCGACGTCGCCGCCGAACGGGTGCGCGAACCGGTCGGGATCGCAGTGCTCGTGTTCACCTTCCTCGTCGCGATCGGTTCGCGCGGGCTCCTCCTCGGCTCGGTGCCCCAGGTCGGGCAGTTCAGGGTGTGGCCGGGGGTGGGGGAGGCCGTCACCACGTTCACGAGCGGTTGGCGCGACTCCCTGCTCGGCGCGAGCACCCAGCAACCGCCGCTGCTCGTCGTGGTCTCGGGACTCGGAACGTTGCTGTTCGGCGCGACCGGCCTGGCCCGCACGCTGCTCATCGTCGCCGCGATGCCCGTCGGGGTGCTCGCGGCCTGGCGGCTGGGTCGGGCGGTGGCCGGGCCGGGGAGCGCCGCCGTCGTCACCGGGCTCGCCTACGGCGTGCTGCCGTTGCCACGCAACGCGATCGCCGCGGGCCGACTCGGCCCGCTCGTCCTGTATGCGGTCGCCCCGGCCATCGTGCTCGGGATCGCACGACTCGCCGGTCTCCTCGAGGCGCCGCGCCGTCCGCGGCGCCGTCTCGTCGCGATCGCTGCACTCACGGCGTTCGCTGCGGTGTGGTGGCCGCCGGCGCTCCTGTTCCCCCTCGCGGTCGCAGCAGCGGTCACGATCGCCGCACCGTTCACGCGATCCGGCGGCGCGACGCTGGGTTGGCGGCCGTCGGTGCTCACCTCGCTCGGCGCGCTCGCCCTGCTGCTGCCGTGGCCGTTCGTGCTCGTCGGCCTGGGTGACGGCGGGACGCTCGGCTTCGCCTACTCGGGTCACCTGCGGGTCGTCGACATCCTCCGACTGCGCACGGGACCGGCGGGCGCGGGGCCGGCGATCTGGGTGCTGCTCGGGGTCGCGTTCGTGGTGCTCCTCATCGCGTCGGGTCCGCGCTTCGTGTGGGCCGTCCGGGCCTGGGCCCTCATGGTGCTGGGGTACGCAGCGGCGTGGATCCCCGGGCGCTTCGCGGCCGACTGGTCGGTCCCCGTGCGCGAGGGTCTGCTCGTGCCGGCCGCCGTGGGCCTGGCCCTCGCGGTCGGGCTCGGCGCGGCCGCGTTCGCGGCCGACCTCGGGCGGCGCGGCTTCGGGTGGCGGCAGGTCGCCGTGGTCGTGGCGGCGGGGTCCCTCGTCGTCCCGGCCCTCGCGTTCGCCGCCGACACGGTCGGCGGCCGCTGGGGGGCGCCCTCGAACACGTGGGCCGACGAACTGTCGTGGATGGAGGGTCGGGCGAGCGCGGGCGACTTCCGGGTGCTCTGGCTCGGCGACGCCTCCATCCTCCCCCTCGACCCGGGCCGGCGGGGCGCACTCGCGTACGGGGTGAGTGCGAACGGCACCGGCGACGCCCGCGTGCTCGTCCCGACCCCGGCCCGCGGCGCACAGGAGCGGCTCACCGATGCGGTGGACGCGCTGCGCATGCGGGCGACCAACCGCATCGGCTCGATGGTCGGTCCGATGGGGTTCCGGTTCATCGCCGTGCCCGAGACGCCGGGACCGGACCAACGCCCGGTCCGCCCGGCCCCCGACGACCTCACCGGGACCCTCGCCGATCAGCTCGACCTCGTCCGCCTCGAGACCCGCGACGGCCTCACGCTCTACGAGGTGGAGCCGTGGCGCCCCGTGCGCGCGGTGACGCCGGCCGACGGTGGCGCACCGGTCGCGGTTCGCTCTGACGCCGACAACCCGGCCGGACGGGTGACCCTCGCCGTGCCGTACTCGGGGGCCTGGCGGGCCCGGGGCGGGACGCCGTCCGTCGGTCTCGACCGGGTTCGCGCGCTTCATTAGGGCACCCCGGTGATAAGTATGAAACTGGCCTTGGCGCTATCGAACAGATTGAGATCATTACTCAAGAACTTGCCTGTGAAGTCTTCGGTTCAACCTATGCTGAATTTCGTGTTCCATCTGGAGCGATTGCAAATCTCTACGCATTTATGGCAACGACAGAGCCACATGACACCATCATTGCTCCCCCACCAGCTATTGGTGGCCACGTTACCCACCATAAAGCTGGCTCAGCCGGCCTCTACCGTCTTAAAACAATCTCCGCGCCAGTTGATCAATCTGGATACACCATCGATATCGATGCGCTACGTAAACTTGCACATGAAGTAAAGCCAAAGCTGATCACAGTCGGTGGTTCACTCAATCTCTTCCATCACCCCATTGCGCAAGTGCGTGCGATTGCTGATGAAGTAGGCGCAAAAGTTCTCTTTGATGCAGCTCATCTCTGCGGAATGATCGCCGGCAAAGTCTGGCCACAACCGCTCGTTGAGGGCGCGCACTTAATGACATTTTCAACGTATAAATCACTCGGTGGACCTGCGGGTGGTCTGATTGTTACTAATGATGATGAAATTGCACAGAAGCTAGATGCCATCGCTTATCCAGGGCTAACTGCAAATTTTGATGCCGCCAAGACTGCAGCACTTGGAATTACTTTGCAGGATTGGAAGTCTGTCGGGCGCGAATATGCGCAGATGATGGTTAAAACATCTCAAGCACTTGCACAACACTTACATGAAAGTGGAGTCAAAATCTTTGCAGCAGATAAAGGCTTTACAACGTCACATCAATTCGCGATTCTGGCAGCCCCTTACGGTGGGGGTCAGAACGCTGCTCGTCGTATGGGCGAAGCCGGCCTACTTGCTTGTGGAATTGGCCTACCCATCGAACAAGTAGAAGGCGATCTGAACGGGCTTCGAATCGGCACACCTGAAATTGTTCGAATTGGCATGAAGGTTGAGGATATGAAAGAGCTCGCAGGATTTATTGCTCGCTCACTTGACTCTAAACCTGATTCACAATCAATCAAGCGTGAAATCACCGAATGGCGCAAACAATTTAGCGGTGTGCATTACACCGTTGATTTACCTAACTGATTGGCACCTTTTGTGATGGGCATGCACTGAGAATCGAAGTCATCGCTGCCTTCTCGGGGGTTGTTACCCATAACGAGTATTTAGCTTTTACGGCAATCTGTTGGGCAATGTATGTGCAACGAAAACTCTTAAGGGGTGGCAGCCACGTTGCAGCATCTCCATCACCCTTCTGAGAATTAAGTCGTC
>JALRDW010000293.1 GCA_023262065.1 Acidimicrobiia bacterium
GAACAACTCGGCGAGTACTTCGTCGAGGGCCAGCGTGAGCTGCACGAGGGCAGTGTGGACCGTGCCGTGGAGATCTTCACGGAGCTGTCCGCCGAGTGGGCCGACTTCGACGGCCCGGACTGCGAGCGCGCGCTCACGATGCGCGGCTTCCTCGGGCTGGCCCTCACCGACGCCCGCCGCTTCACGGAGGCCGAGGCGGTCCTCGCGGACCTGCTGCTCGACCGTGAGCGCGTCCTCGGTCCCGACGACGAGCAGACGCTGGTCGCACGCGCCAACCTCATGCGGGCGATCGCGTTCGGTGGTCGCCCCCGGGAGGCCATCGTCATGGCCGAGCGCCTCATCGAGGACCGCACGCGCATCTACGGGCCCGACGACGTCTCCGTGCACCGCATGGCGGGCCACATCGCCCGGTTCCACTACGAGCTGGACGAGTACGCCGAGGCGGCGGCCCGCTACGAAGCCGTGCTGGAGGCCTTCGAGCGGCTCGGCCTCGACGAGACCCGCGAGTTCGCCGAGATGACCTACAACGGCGCGGTCGCCGAGGTGAAGGCCGACCCGAACGACGAGACCGTCCGGGCGTTCGCCGAGATGGTGGCCGAGATCGAGGAGGACCTCGGTCCGGACCACTCCTGGTCGATGACGGCCGCCGCGACGTTGGCGGAGGTCCTGGCCTTCTTCACGGATCGACCCGAGGAGGCCCTCGAGCGCTACCTCGAGCTCGTCGAGCGCCGGACCGCGGTCTACGGTGCGGCGAGTCCCCAGACCCTCGAGACCCGCCGTGCACTCGCGCGGTGCCTCATCGCCACGGATCGACCCGGGGAGGCCGTCGCGCACCTCGTCGAGGGCGTGCGCGCCTGCGACGAGATCGGGTACTCGTGCGAGGTCGGTGGGCTGCACACCCGCATGGACCTCGTCTGGGCGCGCATGGAGCTGATCGGCCGGCTCGACGACATCGAGGACCGTGGCGTCGCGGGCGACGAGGAGATCGCCGAGCAGTGGCGACTCGCCGAGGTGGAGTTCGAGGCCCTTCTGGCGGATGCCCGGTACCTCGAGCCGGACCACGGCCTGCGCGTCGCCATCGAGAACGTGGGGCGTGTGCACGGTCTGCTCGAGGACGGCGAGAGCGACGGGGCGGAGGAGGACTGGGAGGACGAGGGCGAGGAGGATCCGTCGCTGGCGTTCCCGGGCCGCACCGTCGACGACCGGCACATGGCCCACTACCGGTTCGGGTTCGGCGTGCTCCCGGGATTCGTGTTCGACGAGTTCGGACTCGGCTTCCTCCACCTGCTCGACGGCCCGGACGGCCCGGAGGTGCTCGCCGGCCTGTGGGCCTCGCTCTGCGACGACCCGATGCTGGTGTGTGGAGCCGACGAGTTCACGGTCGAGCAGCGACGCGGCCGGGACGGGGCGCTCCTGGTGGTCATCGGCCTGCCCGAGGTCCGGTCCTCGCACGAGTGCCACGCCGTCGGCATCCGGGTCGACATGGCGCACTTCACCCGGCGGTTCCCGGAGGTGGGCGCGCTCCTGTCGTTGCGGGAGCCGGGTGCGGCCCGGATCGTCCACCTCGAGGCGACCGAGTTCGGCGGCACCATGCTCGGCGAGACCCTCCCGGACGGCACCCACCGCAACCTCGGTCCGGGCCCGGAGCCGTCGGTCGAGGCGATGTTCTCGATCCTCGGTGACCTCGGGCCCGACGCGCCCGACTCCGCAGCCTGATCGCCGGGGGGATGGAGGGTGTCCGACCCCCTCCGCATGATCTCGGACAGCCCGGGCGCACAGGACCCGGAGCATCGACAGGGGAGCACCATGAAGCACACCGACCGCCGCCGTACCAAGCAGGAGAACCACCGGCACCACCGCGACGCCGAGCGCCGGGCCCGGCGGTTGCGGGGCACCGAGGGTGTCTCGCGTCGTCACATCGTCCCGGGGGCCGTCGTCCTCGTCGACGTGCCCTACCGCGAGGGCACCGGTTCGAAGCAGCGACCCGCGGTGGTCGTCGGGCGTGACGGCGATCGCATCGTCGTGCGCGCCTTCACCACGGCGGAACCGCGCGACCCGTGCGGGTACCAGGAGGTGGAGCCGACCTGGAAGAACGGCCTGACCCGGAGGTCATGGCTGCGCCCGGACACCTGCATCGTCACCGGCGATGCGGTCGTCGAGACGCGCGGCCGGGTCGACGTCGTCATCGATCTCACCGCTGACGAGCTCGTCGCCGGTTGAGGTGACGAGCCGGTGACCCGGACGCGCAACCGAGCCTGCGTGGGGAAGCGGTCCCACGCGTCGAAACGCGGTGCACTCCAGCACGTGTTCGCGCGTCGACGTGCCGGCGCGACCCGGAGTGCGACGCAGGCCTATCGGTGCAAGTACTGCCGAATGTGGCATGTCGGACACGCGCCCCGGAGTCGGAAACGCCAGAAGCACTGAACGTCCCGGTGCGATCGGGACCATCGGCCCTCGCACGGTGAGTGGCCGGTGGTCACGATCCCCCCATGGCAGGGAACGAGCACCCCGCGGGTTGGTACCCCGACCCGCTCCACCGGGCGGATTGGCGCTACTGGGACGGTGAGGCGTGGAACGCACGCGTCGCCGATTGTGACCAGCGCACTTGGGTCGATGAGATCTTCGTCGCCGAGTCGAAGGCGCGTGCGCAGGCGGCCGGGACCCCCGAGCCCGCGATCGCACCGCCGCCGGGGCCCCAACCGGCTCCCGAGGTGCCGACGGCGGTCGTGACGCAGGCTGCGGCACCACCGCGAGCGGTGACCCCGAAGCCGAAGGTGCGCGAGCACCGCGTGCGGCATGCGATCGCCGCCGCGAGCCGCCGCATCGCCGCCGACCTCGCGGTGCACTGGCTCGCCTACATCGGTGTCGTGCTCATCTTCGTCGGCGTGTTCGGCTTCATGGTCTTCTCGTTCCGTGACGTCGGTCGGAACCTGCGACCGGTCGCCGAGGTCGTGATCCCCCTCGCGCTCGCCGGTGCGGCGTGGTACCTGCGACGCCAGCGCGCCCCGTTCGTGGCCTCGCTCGTCGCCGGCCTCGCCGGTGCGCTCGTGCCGATCGCGGTGATCACCTCCTTCAACGACGACTTCGCGGTCCCGCCGGACGTGAGCGGCACGGCCCGTCCGCTCATCACCGGTGGCCTGTGCCTCATCATCGGGGCGGCCTACGCGTGGTGGACGACCCGCCGGCCGGAGACCACGTTGCGGTTCCTCGCCGGGCCGGTCGCCTGGCTCGGCGTCGGGGTGGCGGTCGCCGTGTTCGCCGACGAGATCCCGACCGGCACCGCGGTCGCCCGGGCCGACGCCTGGCAGTCGGCCGCCATGGTCATCGCCATCGCCGTCACGCTCGCCGTCGCGCGCCTGCGACCCGACACGGCGCTCTCGCGGTCGACGACCACCGCAGCGTTCCCGGGTCTCGTCATCGCCACGGCGTTCGGTGTCACCGCGCTCGTCGCCGACGGGGGCTGGTACGGAGCGGGCACGGCCGGTGCGCTCGCCCTGCTCGTCGCCTTCGACCTCCTCGAGCCCCGACTGCGCCCGATCGCGACCGGCATCCTCGAGGCCGCGGCCCTCGGCGCCGCGGTCCTGACGGTGAACCCGCCCATCGAAACGGCCTGGCAGTTCGCCATGTTCGCACTCGGCGTGCTGGCACTCACCGAGTGGACCGCACGGCGGCGCACGCCCGACTGGTTGCTGCAGACCATGACCGGACTCTCGGTCGCCGCGATCCTCGGCACCGCCGGGGATCCGTGGGTGCTGGTCCTCGTGAGCGCGGTCGGCTCCCTCTGGGCGCACGCGCGCCGGTATGCGCCGCCCCGCTGGCTCGGGGGAGATCCCGCAGTCATGGGCGTCGCCGGTGCGGTGCTCCCGCTCGGGGTCGCCGCGGGTCTGTTCGCCGAGGTGTCCGTCGGGGTCGCCCTGCTCGCGCTCGCCGCGGTCGTCACCGTGGTCGCCGGCATCGTGCGGATCGACCGCGACACCGAGGATCCGTACTGGCGCGTGTGGATTCCGAGCGCGGCGGCACTCGTCGAGTTCGGTGTCGTCGTCGCCGCGCTCGCGCCGCTCGATCCGATGTACTCGTGGCTGGCCGGTGCGGCCGCGCTGCTCACCGTCACGGCCGTCGCCATGCCGGGCGATCCGGCCTGGCGCCGGTGGGTCGTGGCCGCCTCGTTCGTCTGGACCGGCTGGCTCACGGCGATGGCGTTGGAGCTCGGCGGCACGGTCCCCGCGGTACGTACCCTCGGCCTCGCCGTGGTCACCGTGCTGCTGGCGCTCGGGGCCCGCCGGGTGGAGGAGCGGTACCGGACCCTCCTCGCCTCCCTCGCCGCTGCGTTCGGCGTATCGACCCTCGTGTCCCTCGGCGACTGGCGCGACTGGGACCGGGAGGCGTGGGCCATCGGACTCGCGGCGTACGGCGCGGCGGTCGCGATCGGTGTCGTCGCCTCGACCTTCGTCCCGCGGGCCCGGCGGGCGTTGTCCTGGCCGTGGGCGATCGAGGCGTTCGCCACGGTGGGCATCGCCGTCATGGTGGTGCTCGACCGCCCGGTCCGGGTGGGCGAGGGCCTCCCCGGGCTGGCCGCAGCCGGCGCGGCGGCGCTGATCGCAGCCGGAGCCTTCGTGCTCGTCCGACGGTGGAGCCTCCCGATGCTCGTCGAGATCGGGGTCGTCGCGCTCGCCGCGTCGGCGGCCTGCCTCGCGGTCGGCCTCGATGCGGGGTCGGCTGCGATCGCGCTCGGCGGACTCGGGGCGGGCCTCACCGCCGTGGCGGTGGCCTGCCGGCTCGGGACGACGCCGACCCCGGACGCGCCCCGCGCCTTCGCGCTCGTCCCGCGTGCCGCGCTCGAGATCGCAACGATCGGCGGGCTCGTCGCGATCTCGTTCGCACCGGCGACGGGCGACCTCGGTTGGACTGCGACGGCTGCGTGGGCGGGTGTCGCGGTCGGCACCGCCGCCGTCGCGTGGCGCTGGCGCATCGCTGCGCTCGTGTGGGTCACCGCCGGCAGCGTCGCCGGGGGCGTGATCGCGCTCGGCGTCTGGCAGGATTGGAGTGCGGAGGGCTGGCTCATGGCCGGTTCGGTCACGGCCGCCGCAGTGGTGCTCACCGCCACCTCCACGGCGCTGCTCACCCGGGTGCCACGCGCCTGGTCGCTCCCGTGGTTGGTCGTGGGCCTGAGTGCGAGCGCGGTCGCCGGGGTGGCGGCCCTGCTCGATCTCGGGGGCGCGACCCGCGGCGGACCCGGATACGTCGTCGCTGCCGCGACGCTCGCCGTCGCCGTGGTCGGCGCGGTGGCCGACCTCTGGGCCCAGCCCGTGTGGCGGTGGATCTCGGCGACCTGGATCGGGCTCGCCGGGGGCGTGGCCGCGGTGGCCGGGGATGCGAGCACGGTGGGCATGGCCCGCGGTGCGGCGATCACGGCGATCGTCATCACGGTGCTCGTCGTCGCCACCTGGCGCGTCGAACGGCTCACCACGTGGCACCGCGTCGGTACGGCCCTCGCCGCCGTCGCGCTCGCGGCTGCGGTACCGGGCACCGTCATCCTCGTCGACGATGCGGCGCGCTGGTCGGAGGTGGCGAGCCTCGTCACGCTCGTCCTCTTCGCGTGCGCGGTCGAGGCGTGGACCTTCGGCACCCTGTGGCGACGGGTGCAACTCGCCGAGAGCGCGCCGGCCCTCCTCGTCGGCGCGTGGTGTGCGTTCGCCGCCGGATCACTCAGCGGCAACGCCCAGTGGTACACGGTGCCGATCGGCGTCGCGCTCATCGGGGTGGAGGAGATCCGACGCGCCGATCACCGCCACGCCGGACTCCCGCCGTACTCGACCTCGGGCCGGTGGATCGAGTACCTCGGGATGATGCTCATCGTCGCGGCCTCCATGTTCCAGACCGTGCTCGTGTCGCCGTACTCCTCGTTCCTCGGCGTGCTGCTCGGCATGCTGATCGCGACCTGGGGCGCACTCACCCACGTCCGGCGGCGTGCGGTGTTCGGAACGGCAGCCGCGGCGCTGGCGATCGTGCTGCTGCTCGGCGAGTACCTCGTCGACGTGGTCCCGATGCGGGCCGGGATGGGCCTGTGGATCTCGTTGGCCCTCCTCGGCGTGGTCGCGGTGGCCGGTGCCGCCTTCCTCGAGCGCGGGCGACATGCCTGGCGCTCCGGGGTGCAGCGGTTCGGCTCCGTCACCCACGACTGGGAGTGAGGACGGGGCTGCGGGGTCAGCGCTTGCGCTTGTAACGGGCCGGACCCGTCGTCGGCTTCGCGGCCCGGGCGGCCCGTTCGGCCTCCTTGCGGGCCCGACGCGCCTCGCGCTTCGCGTCGTCGGCGCTCTCGGCCTCGGCGACCACGGCATCGTCGGCTGCGGTGTCGACCTCCGGCTCCGGTCGGGCGCCGAGGCCCGGGTGGGTCGCGAGCACCGTGGCGCACGCGTCCATCGCCGGGACCTCGCGGTCGATCGCGACGGCGAGCACGAGTGCCGTCACGCCCGGCCCGAGGGTGTCCCAGGACGCGTCGACCGCAGCGGTGAGCTGCTCGACGTCGGGGTTCGCCGCGGCCTCGCCGAGTGCCCGCACGATCTCCTCGAGCGCGGCCGCGGTGAGGTGGTCGAGTACATCGACGAGGTGCTCGTCCGACCGATCGACGACCCGGGCGCGCACGAGCCGCTGCGCGTGGGGATCGGTGGTGAGTGCGGTGGGCGGGAGCCCGAGGCGGCGGGCGACCGAACGACGCTCGAACTCGGGGAGCAGACCGGCGGCACGGTGCACGTCCTCGGCGGTGGTGCGGGCGAGCTCGGTGCGCGTCCTGCTCGTCGGTTCGGCCATCGCCGTCGTCCTCCGGATCGGGTGGGGACCGTGAGCATCGCACACGGTCGGAGTGCCGCTCACGCGAAGGTGCGCACCAGGCGGAGCACCGTCGCGGCATCGGGGCCGTGGGCGGTGAGCGCGGTGTCGGCCGCGTCGGCCCGCTGTCCGGCGACCCGGCACAGGTCGAGCGCCGTGCCCCGCACGGTCGTCGCCGCGCGGTCGACCCCGAGGTCGAGGCGTGCACCCGACGGCAGTTCGAGGTCGAAGCCGACCGCCGCCGGTGGCGGCAGTCCCGCCCGTTCGAACGCGTACGGCACGGTGCGCCACGCGAGGCGCGCGATGTGGGCGATGCGGTCGTCGATCTCCGGGTCGACCCCGAGGGCCGCCGCCACGTCGCCGGTGTGGATCCAGGTCTCGGCGAGCCGGGTGGTCGCGAGCGTGCGCGCGGTGAAGGTCCCCACCACCCACTGGCACCGGGTCTCCGGTGCGACGACGAGCAGCGCGGCCCGCAGCGCCGCGGTGGCGTCCGACCACCGGGCGAGGACCTGCGCCGCGGGCAACGACCGGGTCCCCGCCACCATGCGCTCGGCGAGTTCGTCGACGTCGGCCAGCGAGTCGTCCATGAGCGTGCCGTTCGCCAGCGCACCGAGCCGGCCCTCGACGCTGGCCACGGCAGCCTCATCGGTCTGCGCGAGGTGGGCGACGACGTCGGCGACGGCCCACCCCGGACACGGGGTCGGCGCACGCCACGCGAGTTCGTCGAGCGGCGCGAGCAGTCGCGCGAGTTCGGCGTGCTGCGTCGCGAGCGCGATCAGCACCGGTTCGTTCGCGTCCACCGCCACGACGCTAGACCCGAGACGCGCCGACGCCGCCGGCCGGGGAGGGCTCGGCGGCGGCGACGCGCTGGGGGGCGATCAGGATTCGGTGCGGGTCAGCGGTGCGCGTCCCGTGGGACGGAGGGGCTATCGCCGGTCGGCGCGGGAACGGAGGACATCCCGACGAGCGGGTGAGCACCGTGTCGCCCGGACGACCGTGTGGCCGCCGTGCGGTCGAGCACCATCCCGTGCACCGTGTTCCCTCCGCTCCCGCGGCTCCGTCCGATGGAGGGATCATCGGTCCCGAGGGCGCGGACCTTGACCCGCGATCGGGGCCGCGGGACGAAATGGGGCGCGGGACCCAGGTGGACCGGAGGGCGCGGTTCAGGTCCAGTCGACCTCGGTGCGGATCACGCGCGCGGACACGCCGCCGACGAGTGTCCGTGGCGGCACGTCGCGGGTCACGACCGCCCCGGCGGCCACGATCGCGCCGTCGCCGATCGTCACCCCTTTGAGGATCGTGGCGCCGTGCCCGATCCACACGTGGTCACCGATGACGATGGGTGCCCGGTCGGCCCGCTCGGGGCGCGCCACATGGTTGTCCGCATCCCGCAGCGTCACCCGCTCGGCCATCACGGTCCCCTCGCCGATCGTGATCGCCTCGAAGCAGGACAGGTTGAGCCCGGCATTGATGTACCCGCTGCCGAGGGTGAGGGTGGCACCCTCGTTGACCCACACGCGGTGGTCGGTGTGGATCGCGAAGCGGCCGGTCACCCGGAGGGTGCCGCCGCGCACGGTGGTGTGGGACGGGTAGTGGCGACCACCGGGGAACGTGCAGCCGAGGTCGAATGGTCCGTCCAGCGTCAGCCGACCGCCGTCGACCACCCGCAGACGCGTCCGGGGATGGAGCGCGAGGCGGCGGTCCCGACCGACGAGGCGACCCCGCAGCCGGGCCGAGCGTGCGCTGCCCTCACTCTCCATCGAAGACTTTTCACCTCGTTCGTGGGGCAGATTCGGGCCGAAGGTCCGTGTCGGAGAGGGGACGTTACGTCACTAACCTCGCGAAGGTGAGCGAAGATCCGGGCAAGCCCTCGCTGTCGACCTCCGAGGTCGACCGCGCCGTCGGGCTGCACAACATCGCGCGCTCGGTCATGAAGGCGCTGGCCGGCCGCACCGTCGGCGCCCTCGACGAGGCCATCGACCAGGCCCTGGCCGAGGTCGGGAAGTTCTGCGGCGTCGACCGGGCCTACGTGTTCGAGTTCCACTCCGGGGGTGCCTTCGTCGACAACACCCACGAGTGGTGCGCCGACGGCATCTCGCCCGAGATCGACAACCTCCAGAACATGCCGAGCGAGATCGCCCAGGGCTGGATCGACGCGTTCGAGCAGGCGGACCACGTGTTCGTCGACGACGTCGCCGCGATCCCGGACGAGGAGGCGGAGCTGCGCGAGGTGCTCGCGGCCCAGAGCATCCAGTCGCTCATCGTCGCACCGCTGCGCTCGGGCGGAGAGCTCCTCGGGTTCATGGGCTTCGACTACGTGACCCACAAGAGCGAGTTGTCGTGGGTCGACGTCGACGTCCTCGTCACGATCGCCGAGACCATCGCGGCGGCCGTCGGTCGCCGCCACGACGCGGGACGGGTCATCGAGGCCGAGCGCACCGACCGGCTCACCGGGTTCCCGAACCGGGCCGCCTTCACCGACGCGGTGGAGACGTCGATCGCTGAGGTCCGAGCGACCGGGCGGCACGTCCCGATCGTGGTCGCCATCGTCGACATCGACGGGTTCGCCGAGGTCAACAACGCGTTCGGGTTCACCCTCGGTGACGAGGTGCTCGTCGAGACGACCCGCCGGCTCGCCCTCGCCGTGCCCGAGCGGACCGCACTCGGTCGCTTCGGCAGCGACGCGTTCTCCCTGCTCGTCGTCCCCGACTCCCCGGACTACGCGATCGCGGACCTCACCGGCCGGCTCGAGCGCGTGTTCGCCGAGCCGTTCGAGGTGTCCGGTCGGTCCGTGCGGATCACGGTGAGCATCGGGGTGGCGGTGGACCGCGGCGCGGTCCGGAGCGCATCCGAACTCCTGACCGAGGCCGAGGCGGCCGAGCGGGAGGCGTGGCGGTTCGGCGGGGACCGGAGCGTCGTGTTCGACGCCGAGGTCGGCGCGCGCGTCGCGCAGCGTCTCCAACTCACCGAGGTGCTCCACGTCGCCGAGGCGCTCGAGTACCTCGAGCTCGCCTACCAGCCGATCCTGGACCTCGCGACCGGCCGGGTGGTCGGTGCGGAGGCGCTCGCCCGCTGGGACGCCCCGATGACCGGGCCGGTACCGCCCGAACGCCTCATCCGGATCGCGGAGCGGATCGGGGTGATCGACCTGGTCACCGAGCACGTGATCGCGACGGCACTGCGCGACACCCACGAGCGGTTCGCACCGCACGAGCCGGCGTTCCGGATCGCGATCAACCTCTCGGGCGTGTACCTCGGCAAAGCCGACGTCGCGGACCGGGTGCTGGCGATCGTCGAACGGTCGGGCGTCGAGCGCCGGCACGTGTGCTTCGAGATGACCGAGGGCGTCGTGT
>JALRDW010000027.1 GCA_023262065.1 Acidimicrobiia bacterium
GAGTACCGGGACGTGCTCCCGATGTTCTCCTACGTGGTGGAGACCGAGCGCCGCTTCTACCTCACGAACTCCGTCGAGCTGCATGAACGCAGCGACGGAGGCCGCGTGTACTTCGAGCTCGAGCTCCAGGACGCGTGGGTCTGGGACATGTACCGGCCCGCGCGCTTCGTGGCCAACGTGCGCGTCGTGACGTTCAAGGACGTCAACATCGAGCGCCTCGGCGACAAGGACGTCTGAGGTCGTGCCGGCCCGGGGCCGGCGGGCGACGGGCGCCGACCGACGGGCCCTCGGGGCCGCCGGCGAGCAGGCTGCGGCCGACTGGTACGAGGCGAGCGGGCACCGCGTCCTGGACCGCAACTGGAGGGTCCGGGAGGGTGAGCTCGACCTCGTCGTGCTCGCCCCGGACGGCGCGATCGTGTTCTGCGAGGTCAAGACGCGCACGAGTGATCGCTTCGGTGCGCCGGTCGAGGCGGTGACCGCCACGAAGCAACGCCGGATCCGCACACTCGCCGCGCAGTGGCTCGCCGCACATCCGGGCGTGGGGCGCGGAATCCGGTTCGACGTCGCCTCGGTGCTCGTGGTGCCCGACGCCCCACTGCTCGTGGAGGTCGTGCAGGCCGGGTTCTGAGCCGGACCTCAGCGACGCCCCGTTCGGCGGCGCTCGGCGGCCCAGCACGGGGTGTGCCAGTGTCTGCGGTCCTCGGGCGCGTGCACCGGGACGACGACCTCGTGCCCGACGCCGGCCGGGATCTCCTGGTTGCACCCGGGACACCGATACGCCTTCACCGCCTGGTACGGCTGCATGTGCCGGACCTCGACCGCGTCCGGGTCACGCAAGGCCGAAGCCCCAGACGAGGAGCGCGCCGATGAGGACGGCTGCGGCGACGACGATCGCATAGTCGCTCGCCCGGGGCTTGGTGCCCCGTTCGGGGTTGAATCCCATGGGGCTACGGTACCGGCGCCGCCGCGTCGGGAGCGCCCCCGCGGCCGGACCGACCGAGGAGGCGAGCGCCGGTGGAGACGATCGAGGTCACCCGACGGGACGGCATCGTCACCGTCACCCTCAACCGCCCGCACAAGAAGAACGCGATGACCCCCACGATGTGGGAGGAACTCCTCGACGTGTTCGTGGCGGTCGAGGCCGACCGCCACGACCGGGTCCTCGTCATCACCGGTGCGCAGGATGCGTTCTGCTCCGGCGCCGACCTCACCGACTCCAGCGGGAACGAGGGTGCGGCCGACGGCGTGGGCGGTTCGGTCGAACGGATGCGCCTCGTGACCCGCTGCGCGCTGACCCTCCACGAGCTGCGCACGCCGACGCTCGCTGCGGTGAACGGCGTGGCCGCCGGGGCGGGACTCAACCTCGCCCTCGGCTGCGACATCGTGATCGCCTCGGAGCGCGCCCGGTTCTCGGAGATCTTCTCGAAGCGGGGCCTCAGCGTGGACTTCGGCGGATCATGGCTGCTGCCCCGGCTCATCGGGCTGCACCGGGCCAAGGAGCTCGTGTTCCTCGCCGACATCATCGACGCGGCCGAGGCCGAACGCATCGGGCTCGTCAACCGGGTGGTCGCCCACGATCGGTTCGCCGAGGTGGTGGAGGACTACGCGCAGCGCCTCGCCGCACTCCCGCCGATCCAGGTCGCGAACTCCAAGCGGATGCTCAACCAGTCATCGGCGGTCTCGATGGCCGAGGCGCTCGAGATGGAGGGTCTCGCCCAGGCGTTGTCGTTCCAGACCCAGGACACGGTCGAGGCGATCATGGCCTTCATCCAGAAACGCGAGCCGCGCTTCGAGGGTCGCTGACCGGTCCGGGGCGTCGGGGTCGGACCGACCTCAGCCGATGACGAGCTCGGCGTCGCGCCGGGACTCGTCGACGAGCGACCAGTCGGGGTCCTGGACCCGGCGCACGATGTTCGAGTGCAACTCCCACTCGGCTCGGCAGTGCGGGCAGGACAGCAGGAACGAGCCACCGGAGTACTCGGCCTCGATCGGTTCGCCGTCGTAGGGGCACTGGGTCAGGTTCACGAGGGAGTTCTTCGGAACCGGTGGGCCCCACCTTGACCCCACATTCCCGACATTCCGGACCCGTGGCTCACGCCGGCCACAGCAGCCCGCGGTGGCGAGCGACCCGCCCCGCCCCGACGAGCTCGCGCACGGCCCGGGCCACGGCGACGGGATCGAGGCCGGTCCGCGCCGCGAGTTCGTCGGCGGTGGCCGGTTCGCCGCCCAGAGCCCGCAGCACCCGCCGGGCCTCGGATCCGAGCGGCTCGGCGTCGCGGTGAGCCCGCGTGGGAGGGCGCAGGGCCCCGCGGCGCGCACCGCCGGTCATCCCGACGGCGAGGACGACGTCGGCCGGATCGAGCAACGGGTGGGCGCCGTCGGCGATGAGCGCGTTGGTGCCGGCAGCGACCGGGTTGCGCCGCGACCCCGGTTGGGCGAACACGGGGCGGCCGAGGCGCAGGGCCGCCGCCGCGGTGCTGAGCGCGCCCCCGCGGGACGCGGCTTCGACCACGACGACGACGTCGGCGAGCGCGGCGATGATCCGGTTGCGCACCGGGAATCGCTCGGGGCGCGGGCCGGTGCCGTGGGGGTGCTCGGTGACGACGATGCCGTGGCGACGCACCCGTGCGGTGAGGGTGGCGTGGCGCCGGGGGTAGATGACGTCGAGCCCCGTCGCGACGACCCCGACGGTCGGTCCACCGGCCTCGAGTGCCCCGGCGTGAGCGGCACCGTCGATCCCGATGGCGAGGCCGCTCACGACGCTGATGCCGGCGGCGGTGAGGGCGTGCGCGAGGTCGTGCGCGTCGGTGAGACCCGCCGGGGTCGCGGCCCGGGTGCCGACGATCGCGACCCTCGGGCGCTCGAGGGCGTCGGAGCGATCGCCCTCGATGAGGAGGGCCGCCGGCAGGTCCGGTGCGGCGTCGTCGATCGGCCAGTCGGGATCGAGGCGGGTCACGACCCGCGTGCCGTGGCGCTCCAGCACCCGCGCCGCGCGCACCGGGTCGACCGCGCGCCACGCCGAGCCGATCTCCGAACGCCGCAGTGCGTCCAGGCGGATCTCGACCCGCAGGATCGTGTCGGCGCCGCCCCGGGTGAGCGCGGCCACGGCGTCGGTCGGGTCCGGCCATGCGTCGAGGATGCGGTGCAGTCGGGCGGGTGTCATGTGGGGGAGTGCGACGAGGGCGGCGACGGCGGCGTCGCGGGCGGTCGCCATCACGGCACCTCCTGGCGGAGCTCGGCGGCGAGGACCACGTCGTCGGCGGTGACCCGGGTGCGATCGTCGAGATCGGCGATGGTCCGGGCGGTCCGGAGCAGCGCAGCCGCCCCGCGCCCGGTCAGCGACCCGGTGCGGACGGTGTCGCGCCACGCGGTCCGGGCCTCGCCGTCGAGGACGACCGCCTCGTCCAACGCGCCGGCCGGGACGTGGGCGTTGCGGGACCACGGTCGCCCCTCGTACCGGGCCCGCTGGCGCGCGACCGCCGCGACGACGCGGAGCCGTTCGGCCGCGCTCGACTCGCCCGGCTCCTCGACGTCCGCCGGTGGCCGCAGCGCGAGGCGCAGGTCGAAGCGGTCGAGCAGCGGCGAGGACAGTCGGCGCCGGTACCGCTCGCGGGCGACGTCGGAGCAGGTGCACTGCGACGGGTCGCGCCCGCACGGGCACGGGTTCGTACAGGCGACGAGCGTGAAGGCCGCCGGGAACTCGATGGCCGCCGCCTGCCGCGAGATCCGCACGACCCGCTCCTCGAGCGGTTGCCGGAGTGCGTCGAGGGCCTGGGGTGCGAACTCGCCGAGTTCGTCGAGGAAGAGGGCGCCGCGGCTCGCGAGCGTGACCTCGCCGGGTCGGGGGCGGCCGCTCCCACCGCCCACGAGTGCCTGGGTGGTCGCCGTGTGGTGCGGGGCCCGGAAGGGTCGGCGCGTGGCGAGGCGGCCGTCGGTGCCCAGGCCGACGGCGGAGCGGATCCGGGTGACCTCGAGCGCCTCCTCGGGATCGAGCGGGGCCATGATCCCGGGGAGCCGACGGGCGAGCATCGTCTTGCCCGCACCCGGCGGCCCGCTCATGAGCAGGTGGTGGCCGCCCGCCGCCGCCGCCCGCAGCGCGACACGGGCGGATCCCATGCCGCGCACTTCGGCGAGGTCGGGCTCGGGATCGACCCCGACGTCGGCGCACGGCTCGGGCGGCGGATCGGGGAGCGTCGGCCACGGGTCCTCGCCGCCGAGGCAGGCCCGCACCTCGCCGAGGCAGCGTGCGGCACGGATGCGCACCCCGGGCACCAGCGAGGCCTCGGCCGCATCGGCGTACGGGACGATGACGGTGTGCGCCCCGTCGCCCGCGAGCGCATCGACGAGCGCGAGTGCGCCCGGCACGGGTCGGATCCGCCCGTCGAGTCCGAGTTCGCCGAGCACCCCGACGCCGTCGAGCAGGCCGTCGGACAGCGCGCCGCCGGCGACCATGAGCCCGAGCGCGACGGCGAGTTCGAGGCCGGCACCGCTCTTGCGCACGCCCCCCGGTGCGAGGTTCACCGTGATGCGCCGCAGTGGCCACTCGATGTGGGAGGACACCATGGCCGCGCGCACGCGGTCCTTGGACTCGCGCCCGGCCGCGTCGGGGAGTCCGACGATCGAGTAGGCGGGCAGACCGTTCGCGACGTGCACCTCGACACGCACGATCTGGCCGACGATGCCGTGCAACGTGGCACTGAGGACGGAAGCGAGCATTCGGGGACCTCCCGGACCGAGGGGACGGTGGGAGGGCCGGTGCCGCGGCGCCTCGACGGTGCCGGGGACGGTAGGCGAGGGGTCGGACGCGGCGATGGGTCGCCGGGGTGGGCCCGGCGCGGCGGTACCCTGCGCACCATGGCATGGGAGGTCGACGCCTACGTCGCGTCCCTCACCTCGGTGAGCGAGCACACGCACGCCGCGTACGCCCGCGACGTCCGCCAGTTCGTCGAGTGGGCCGAGCGCGGCGGGTGCGCGGCCCCGGCGGCGCTCGACCATCGGGTGCTGCGGCGGTACCTCGCGTACCTCGACACGCGCGGGTTCGCACGTCGGTCCATCGCGCGCAAGGCGGCCGCGGTGCGCTCGTACCTCCGGTACCTCAAGCGGCACGACGTGATCGACACCGACCCGGGTCGCGCGCTGCGCGCCCCCAAGGGGCAGGCGCGCCTCCCGCGTGTGCCGCGACGCAGCGAGGCGGCGGCGCTGCTCGACGGGGTGCAGGTCGCGACCCTCGATGCGGCGGAGGCGGTCGAGCGGGCCGACCCCGAGGTCGATCCGGTGACCCTCGCAGTGCTGCGTCGCGACCTCGCGATCCTCGAGCTGCTCTACGGGACCGGCATCCGGGTCTCGGAGTGCTGCGGACTCACGGTGGGAGACCTCGACCTCGTCCGGGGTCACGTGACCGTGCTCGGCAAGGGGGCGAAGGTCCGTCGGGTCCCGCTGGGGGAGCCGGCCGCCGACGCCCTGTCGGGCTGGCTCGCCGCCGGCCGTCCGGTGCTGGCCACGGACGGGACCCCGCCGGGGCCGGTGTTCCTGAACCGCCGGGGCCGGGTCCTGACCCCCCGGGACGCCCGACGGGTCCTCGAGGCGCACCCCCTCGCCGACGGCCGCACCCTGCACCCCCACGCCCTGCGCCACGCCTACGCCACCCACCTCCTCGAGGGTGGCGCGGACCTCCGGGTCGTGCAGGAACTCCTCGGCCACGCCGACCTCGCGACGACGCAGACCTACACTCACCTCACCCGTGAACGCCTGCGGGCCGTCTACGAAGCGACGCATCCTCGTGCCTGACCCGTCCTCGAACCCGAACGCCGACGCGACCGCCGAACTCGTCGCGTCCCTGTGGGCCGAGTACAAGAGCACGGGCGCGGTCGATGCGCGCGAGCGCCTCATCCTGAACTACGCACCGCTCGTGAAGTTCGTGGCCGGTCGGGTCGCGGCCGGGCTGCCGCACAGCGTCGACCAGGCCGACCTCGTCTCGTACGGGATGTTCGGGCTCATCGACGCCATCGACAAGTTCGAGCCGGAACGGGGTTGGAAGTTCGAGACCTACGCGATCTCGCGCATCAAGGGTGCGATCATCGACGAGCTCCGGTCGATCGACTGGGTGCCGCGCTCGGTGCGCAACAAGGCGCGCGAGGTGGAGCGCGCGTACTCGAAGCTCGAGGGTGAGCTGCACCGCACGCCCGAGGAGTCCGAGGTCGCCGCCGAGATCGGGGTCACGCAGGAGGAGCTGCAGCAGACGCTGTCGCAGATCTCCTACGTCGGACTCGTCGCCCTCGACGAGGTGGTGGGTGGCAGCGGCGGTGACGGCGGTGGTGGCACGACGGTCGGCGACATGGTGGCGGGGTCGGTCGGCGATCCGGTCGCGGCGTTCGAGGTCGAGGAGATGAAGCACATCCTCGCCGACGCCATCAACCGCATGCCCGACCGCGAGCGCCTCGTGCTCACGCTCTACTACTACGAGGGCCTCACCCTCGCGGAGATCGGCGAGGTGCTCGGGGTGACCGAGAGCCGCGTCTGCCAGATCCACACCAAGGCGATCCTCCAGTTGCGGTCGCGCTTCGCCGAGCCCGAGCGCTCGGCCTCCTGACGCCGCGGCGTCGGCCCAGCACCTTCCCCGCGCCACTCCCCGGATCCGGTCCTGCGCGCCCTGCGCCGTCCCTCCGAGGTCCGCCGTGCTCCGAACCCGTTCCGTCCAGCTCGCCGCGTGTGCGGCCATCCTCCTGTCGTGCATCCCGTGGACCCGACCGGCGGGTGCTGCGACGGTCTGGCTCCGCCCCGTGCCCGGCCCGATCCTGCGACCCTTCAGGGCTCCGGCGACGCCCTACGGCCCCGGCCACCGGGGCATCGACCTGCGGGCCGCGGCCGGCGAGCCGGTGCACGCGGTGGCCGGTGGGGTCGTCGAGACGGCCGGACCGGCGGGGGGTGCCCTCCACGTCGTGCTGCGTCTCGCCGACGGCTCCCGGGCCGGGGTCTCGTTCCTCGCCGACCTCGCGGTGCGCCCGGGCGACCGGGTGGCCGCCGGGGCGGTGCTCGGGCGGGCCGGGGGGTCGGGCGCCGCCCACCCGCCCGGTGCGATCCACCTGGCCTGGCGGGTCCGGGGCACCTACCGGGACCCGACCCTCCGCCTGGCCCCGCGCCGGTACCGGCTCGTGCGCCCGGACCGGGCCCCGACCGGGAGCCGCTCAGGGGGTCTCGGCTAACCTCGCCGCCGGTCCTGGCACGGTGTCGGGATCGCCTCAGCAACCATCCACCCACGACTCATCGCCCGTCGATCCGACGGTCGCCGCCACGCAGGCGGTGCGGCAACGGGCGTTCCACCCAACCGACGGAAGGAAGTGACCCGTGGCTGTCGTCACGATGAAGCAGCTCCTGGAGCATGGCGTCCACTTCGGGCACCAGACCCGGCGCTGGAACCCGAAGATGCGCCGATTCATCCTCGGCGAGCGCAACGGCATCTACGTCATCGACCTCCAGCAGACGCTGGGCCGGATCGACACCGCCTACCGGTTCGTCCGCAGCACGGTCGAGAACGGCGGGACCGTGCTCTTCGTGGGGACGAAGAAGCAGGCCCAGGAGCCGATCCAGCGCCACGCCGACCGCGTGGGCCAGCCCTACGTGAACTTCCGTTGGCTCGGGGGCATGCTCACCAACTTCTCGACCGTGCACCAGCGCGTCGCCAAGATGCGCGAGATGGAGCGGCAGGTCGCCTCGGGTGAGGTCGACCAGATGATCAAGAAGGAGGGGCTCAAGCTCCGGCGCGACCTCGCCAAGCTCGAGCGCAACCTCGGCGGCATCCGCAGCATGGAGAAGCTCCCCGACGTGGTGTTCGTGCTCGACACGAACAAGGAGCACATTGCGGTGACCGAGGCGAACCGACTCGGGATCCCGGTGGTCGCGGTCGTCGACACCAACGTCGACCCCGACATCATCACGTACCCGATCCCGGGCAACGACGACGCGATCCGTTCGGCCAACCTCATGTGCCGCGTCATCGCCGACGCGGTGGAGGAGGGTCGGTACCTCGCGCAGCGCAAGGGTGTCCGCGCGGGCACGAAGGCCGAGGCTCCGGCCCCGCCGGTGCTGACGCCGGAGGAGCAGGCCGCCCGCGCCGAGCAGCAGGCCCGGGCCCGCAACGAGGCCGCGGCCGCGCAGGCTGAGCGCGAGCGGCGTCTCGCCGAGTCCAAGGCCCAGGCCGCGGCGGCGCCCGCCGAGGCGCCCGAGGCCGCCGAGACCCCGCAGGAGGGCTGACCGTTGGCCGATTACTCCGCCAAGGACGTCGCCGCGCTCCGCAAGGAGACCGGCGCCGGGATGATGGACTGCAAGAAGGCGCTCGAGGAGTCGGGCGGGAACCTCGAGGAGGCCCGGGACTGGCTCCGCAAGAAGGGTCTCGCCGGGGCCACCAAGCGGGCCGGACGGTCCGCCGAGCAGGGCGCGATCGACGTCGTCGTCGACGGTCCGGTCGCCGCCCTCGTCGAGATCACCTGTGAGACCGACTTCGTGGCCAAGGGCGACGACTTCCGGTCGCTCGTGGCGAGCCTGGCCGCTCAGGTCGCCAAGGAGGGTGAGGACCTCGCCGGGCAGGCCTACGAGGGTTCCACGGTCGGCGAGTACGTCACCCAGGCCGCGGCCCGCCTCGGCGAGAACGTCGGAATCGGGCGGGTCGTCCGTTACGAGACCGCCGACGGCCTCGTCGACGCCTACAAGCACATCCAGAACGAGCGCGGGGTGATCGGCGTGCTCGTGGAGCTCGGTGGCGTCGACGCGTCGGACGCGGCGGCCGTCGAGGTCGCGCACGACGTGGCCCTCCACATCGCGAGCGCCGCACCCCGGTTCGTCCGCAAGGACGAGGTGCCGACCGAGGCAATCGATCGCGAGCGCGAGGTGCTCACCGAGCTCACGCGCAACGAGGGCAAGCCCGAGGCTGCGATCGGCAAGATCGTCGAGGGTCGCCTCAACTCCTTCTACAAGGACTACTGCCTCGAGGAGCAGGCGTTCGTGAAGGACCCGAAGACGACCGTCGCCGCGCTGGTCGCCGGGCTCGGAGCCGGGGCGACGATCCGTCGCTTCGCCCGGGTCAAGATCGGCGAGGAGTAGCCATCAGCGCTCCGGATACCCGAGAGCTCGCCGCCGCCGGAGCCTTCCGGCGGGTGGTGCTCAAGCTCTCGGGCGAGGCGTTCGCCGACCCGACCACGGGGTACGGCATCGATGCCGGGATCGTCGCCCGCATCGCCGAGGAGACGGCCCAGGCCCGCGAGGAGCTGGGCGCGGAGATCGCCGTGGTCGTCGGCGGCGGCAACATCTTCCGCGGTATGACCGGTGCGACCCGCGGCATGGACCGCGCCCGGGCCGACTACATGGGCATGCTCGCCACGGTCATCAACGCGCTCGCGCTGCAGGACGCCTTCGAGGCGGTCGGGCAGCCGTCCCGGGTGCAGACCGCGATCACGATGTCCCAGGTCGCCGAGCCCTACATCCCACGTCGCGCGCTGCGTCACATGGAGAAGGGGCGCATCGTCGTGTTCGCGGCGGGCACCGGGAACCCGTACTTCACGACCGACACGACCGCAGCCCTGCGCGCGGCCGAGATCGGTGCCGGGGCGATCCTCAAGGGGACCCACTCCGGCGTCGACGGCATCTACTCCGCCGATCCGCGTCTCGACACGACGGCGATCAAGCTCACCACGGTGTCGCACCTCGAGGTGCTCAACCGTGGACTCAAGGTGATGGACTCCACCGCCATCACGTTCTGCATGGACAACCGACTCCCGATCGTCGTCTTCGACGTGTCGTCGCCCGGCAACATCGGTCGCGTCTTCACGGGTGAGCCGATCGGGACGTTGGTGCACGCGAAGGAGGATTGACGTGCCGACCGTCCCCGAGATCGTCAGTGAGTGCGAGGAGCACATGCGCAAGGCGGTGGTGCACCTCCAGGACGAGTTCGCCACCGTGCGCACCGGACGCGCCGCGCCGGCCATGGTCGAGAAGATCCGCGTCGAGTACTACGGCTCCGAGGTGCCGCTGCAGCAGCTCGCAGGCTTCTCGGTGCCCGAGCCGCGGGTCCTCGTGGTGTCGCCGTTCGACAAGGGTGCGCTCAAGGCCATCGAGAAGGCGATCCAGTCCTCCGACCTCGGCATCTCGCCGTCGAACGACGGTCAGGTCATCCGACTCACGTTCCCGCAGCTCACCGAGGAGCGCCGCAAGGAGCTCGTGAAGATGGTGAAGCACCGGGCCGAGGAGGGCCGGGTGGCGGTGCGCAACGTCCGCCGTCACGCCAAGCAGCAGTTCGAGGCCCTCGAGAAGGAGGGCGAGATCTCCCGGGACGAGTTGGAGCGGGTCGAGAAGGACCTCCAGAAGGCGACCGACCGGACCATCGCCGAGGTCGACGAGATGCTGGCCCACAAGGAGCACGAGCTCCTCGAGGTCTGACGGGCCCCTGACGGGGCCGGATCCGGGGCGAGCCCCGCCCCGGCCGGTGGCCCCGTCTAGCCTGCCGACACGTCTCACGGGGCGAGGGGGAAGCCATGGACGACGTCTTCGACGGTGACGAGAGCGAGGCGCAGCAGCCCGAGCGGCCGCGCGCGAACGAGGGCGTGCGGATCCTCGGGGCCGACGAGGCCCGGGCGGCGATCGACGCCGGTGCCGAGGGTCGTGGGCCCGGCGACGAGGCCGAGCGGCCCGAGCCGCCCGTCGCACCCACCCTGTCCTTCCCGCGCGCCGAGGATCACCCGGCCCGTCCGACCCCGGCCACCGAGCCGCCCCGGCTCGTGCCGCTCGACGGCGGACTGCGGACGCCGCCCGCCGAGCCGCCGGCCACCGAGGGCGTGCGCATCGTGGGCGTGGCGCCGGCCACCGACGACACCGGTGAGCACCGGGTCGTTGAGGTCGCGGCCGAGTCCGAGTCGGTCGACCTGCCGCACTGGAGCGAACCGCCCACGGGCGAGCACGCCGCCGTGAGCCCGGACGCCGGCGACTCGCTCCGATTCCGCAACGCGGCCGACGACTTCGACGAGGTCGACGAGGCCATCGTCATCGAGGATGCGCTCATCACCGATGACGAGCCGACCGGCGCGCTCGCCGCGTCGGTCCCGGACGACGACGCCGCGTTCGCGGCCGAGGTCGAGGCGCGTCGTCGGGTGCGCCCCGTGTCCTCGCAGCGGCGACCCGAGCGGATGCCGTCCCCCTCGGCGACCCCGCCCGACCTCGTGACCCGGGTCATCACCGGCGCGGCGGTGGCCGTCCTCGCCCTCATCTGCTTCAAGGCCGGGCCGACGTTCACCATGCTGTTCGTCGCCGTGATCGTGGGCCTCGCCGCGCTCGAGTTCTTCGACGCCATCCGCAGGGTCGGGTTCAAGCCGGCCACGCTCATCGGCGTGCTCGCCTCCGTGGCGATCGTGCCGATCGCGTACACCCGCGGTGAGTTCGCCTACCCGCTCGTGCTCGCGCTCGTCGTGTGCTTCAGCCTGCTGTGGTTCATGGTGAAGGCCTCGCCCGGTCGGCCCCTGCTCGGCGCGGCCATGACGATCGCCGGGTTCGCGTACGTCGGTGGCCTCGCCGGGTTCGCCGGCCTCATGCTCTCGTACTCCGACGGCATCGGCCTGCTCCTCGGTCTGGCCCTCTGCGTCATCGCGTACGACGCCTCGGCCTACCTGGTCGGCTCCCGGATCGGCCGCACCCCGCTGGCCCCGGCCCTCTCGCCCGGCAAGACGGTGGAGGGGCTCATCGGCGGGGTCGCAGCGTCGATCGTGGTGGCGGTGCTCATCGTCTCCCAGATCGCGCCCTGGGGCGGGTTGGGCAACTCGTTCCTGCTCGGCCTCGTGGTGGGTGTGGTCGCCCCGTTCGGCGACATGTGCGAGTCCATGATCAAGCGTGACCTGCGCATCAAGGACTTCGGCAGCATCCTGCCCGGCCACGGTGGGGTGCTCGACCGGTTCGACGCGATCCTGTTCGCGCTGCCGGCGGTCTACTTCCTCGCCCGCGCCCTCCAGCTCGGCTGAGCCGAGACGGCGGACCCGCCCCCGGGGTGGGAGGATGCACCCGTGCGACGCGTCGTGATCCTCGGCTCCACCGGGTCCATCGGGACCCAGGCCCTCGAGGTCATCGGCGCGCACCGTGACGAGTTCGCGGTCGTCGGTCTGGCCGCCGGCTCGGACGCCGCGCGCCTCGCCGACCAGGCCGCGGCCTTCGGGGTCCCGCCGGAGCGGGCCCGGCTCGCGGGCGGGGATCCCGGCGTGCTCGCCGAACTCGCGGCGCTCGACGATGCCGACGTCGTGCTCAACGCGGTCGTGGGCTTCGCCGGGCTCCCGGCGACCGTCGCCGCGCTGCGGGCGGGCAAGCGACTCGCGCTCGCGAACAAGGAGAGCCTCATCGCGGGCGGGCCCGTGGTGGCGCGGGTGCGGGAGCAGGGCGGGGGCGAGATCGTGCCCGTCGACTCCGAGCACTCGGCCGTGTACCAGTGCCTGCGGGCCGGGACGGGCGCCGAGGTCGACCGCATCGTGCTCACGGCGAGCGGCGGTCCGTTCCGGGGTCGGTCCCGGGCCGACCTCGAGCACGTCTCGATCGAGGACGCGCTCGCGCACCCGACCTGGTCGATGGGACCGAAGATCACGATCGACTCCTCGACCCTCGTGAACAAGGGCCTCGAGGTCATCGAGGCGCACGAGCTGTTCGGGGTCGACTACGACCGCATCGAGGTCGTCGTGCACCCGCAGTCGGTCGTGCACTCGATGGTCGAGTTCGTCGACGGGGCCACGATCGCGCAGCTCTCGATGCCCGACATGCGCCTCCCGATCGGGTTGGCCCTCGGGGCGCCGGCCCGACTCGACCAGCCGTTCGGCGCGATCGACTGGACCTCGTTGGGCGCGCTCACCTTCGAGGTGCCGGACCGTGAGGCGTTCCCGGCCCTCGACCTGGCCTACGCCGCCGGGCGGGCCGGCGGGTCGGCCCCGGCGACCTTCAGCGGGGCGAACGAGGTGGCGGTGGACGCGTTCCTCGCGGGGGCCATCGCCTGGCTCGACATCCCGGCGGTCGCCGCCGAGGTCCTCGACGCCGGGACCGGGAACATCTCCGAGGTCGCCGACGTTCTCGAGGCGGACCGCATCGCGCGCGAGCGGGCCCGGGCCGCCGTCGACCGGCGCACGGCCTGACTCCGTAGACCACGTGGTGGACCGGCGGGCCGGACCGCCGCCCCCGAGACACCCGAGACCCCCCGAGCCGACGAGGAGCACACCGTGAGGGACCCGCTGGGCGAGAGCACCGAGGTCAGCTCGCGGCGGGCCACGGTCGGCCTCGTCGCCGTGCTCCTGCTCGTCGTCGTGGCCGTCATCCTGCGGCCCTCGATCACGATGACGGTGCTCATCGCGCTGGGCCTCGTCCTCACGATCATGCTGCACGAGGCCGGGCACCTCATCGGAGCCAAGCGCGGCGGGATGAAGGCCACCGAGTTCTACCTCGGATTCGGCCCGCGGCTGTGGTCGATCCGGCGCGGCGAGACCGAGTACGGCATCAAGGCCATCCCCTTCGGCGGCTACGTCCGCATGATCGGCATGTTTCCCCCAGCTCCCGACGGCAGCGTCC
>JALRDW010000040.1 GCA_023262065.1 Acidimicrobiia bacterium
GTATTCGTCGCCCTGATGGCACAGCAGATGTCCTACGACGACAGCAGCGGTTCGACGGGTTCGGCGACGTCGGAGTCGGCCTACTGGACGATCCTCGTCGTCGGCGTCGTCTCGCTGGTCGCTGCGGTCGCGGGTGCGACCGGTGGGGTCGTCGCACTCGTCCGACGACGCGCCATCCGGAACCACCGGGGCCTCGGTCGACCGATCGGCGCGCTGGTCCTCTCGGCGCCGGGGGTGGCGGCGGTCGTCCTCATCGTCGTCGCATACGTCGTGTACCTCGCCGGCCGATGAACCTCGAGGCGACGGCCCGGCGCACTCGCCCGGTTCGTCGTGCGCCGGTTCGGGACGATCGGCACTGTCGCGGTGCACGGAGCGGACGGACGATGGTGAGGGATCGAGCGAGGAGGCGGTCGTGGCGGACGGAGCGGCACCCATCACATCTGGGGCGGGAGCGCAGCGGGCTCGGCGGGTGCCTCCCCCCGTCCTCGTATCCCCATCGACCCCTCCCGAGCGGCGGCCGGGGGTCGGGCGAACGGATCTGAGTCCTCTGGCGGTCCCGATCGCGATCGGCACGATCGTGGTCCTGTTGACCGCGCCCATCTGGCTCATCTACTTGGCGATCGCCGGGGTGCTCGCCGTGTGGAGCCTCGACGCACCGATCGGCCCGGTGCTCGGGATGGTCGCGATCGCCGCACCGCTCCTCGGTGCCGTGGTCCTCGGGGGTGCGAACCTCCGCTGCGCATGCGACGCGGACCGGGCCGTGGTCTCCGCACGCACGGTGCAGGGACTCGACGAGGGTCGCGTACGGCGCGCGTGGAGCACCGCCGGGCTGGTGGCCAGTGCGTTCGGAGGGGTCGCGTACCTCATCGTCCTCGTGGTGTCCGTCGGCTGGTGACCGTCCGGGGTCGTCCCGGGCCCAGCCGCTACGGTCCCGGTCCGTGACCGGACGGAGCGCTCGCGCCGCCTCGGCCCTCTCGGGCCGGGCGGCCATCGTGGGGGTGGGGGAGACGGAGTTCCTCCGGGGCTCCGCCCGACTGCCGGTCGAACTCATGCTCGAGGCCGCCCGGCGTGCGATCGCGGACGCCGGGATCACGCCCTCCGACATCGACGGCATCATGCCGCCGCCCGGGTACACCACGGTCGAGGAACTCGCCGCGAACCTCGGGGTGCGTGACCTGGCCTTCTCGGCCACGGTGCACATGGGTGGTGCGTCATCGGTCGCAGCGATCCAGGACGCGGCGATGGCGGTGGCGACCGGCGTCGCCTCGACCGTTCTCGTCGTGGTCGGCTGGAACGGCTACTCCGCGTTCCGTCCCCGCGAGGGGGTGCCGACGCCCCGCCGCGGCTTCGACGCCAATGCGGTCGGTGACACGGTGCTCGATCTGTACGTGCCGTACGGTGCACAGTCGGCGGCGCAGTTCTACGCGTGGATCGCGATGCGGTACGTGCAGCAGTTCGGCCTCCGGGCGACCGACACCGGCGAAGTCGCGCTCGCCGCTCGGGCCCACGCGGCGACGCACCCGCTCGCGCTCATGCGGGACGTACCGCTGACCATGGA
The DNA here is from genome assembly GCA_023262065.1 of Acidimicrobiia bacterium. Classification (GTDB taxonomy): domain Bacteria; phylum Actinomycetota; class Acidimicrobiia; order IMCC26256; family IMCC26256; genus IMCC26256. Next base: position 1,559 of record JALRDW010000040.1, read on the forward strand.
GGACTACCTCGCCTCGCCGTTCGTGTCCGAGCCGTTCCGTCGGTACGACTGCTGCCTCGAGACCGACTGTGCGACTGCGGTGATCGTCACGAACGTCGATCGGGCCCGCGATCTGATTCATCGCCCGGCCGTGGTGCTGGGCGTCGGCGAGGGCCATCCGTACCCGGCCGACGACATCGCGGGCCGTCCCGATCCGTTCCACATCGGACTCACCGACGCAGCACCCCGGGCGTTCGGCATGGCCGGGGTCGCGCCGCACGACGCCGACGTCCTCGAGGTGTACGACTGCTTCACCCACGTCGTGCTGCTCCAACTCGAGGCACTGGGTCTCTGCGAGCGGGGAGCGGCGGGCGAGTGGGTCCGCGGCGGTCGCATCCGGCTCGGCGGCGAGTTCCCCATGAACACCCACGGCGGGCTGCACTCGCAGGGCCACATGTGGGGCATGAACCACGTCGTCGAGGCGGTGCGGCAGCTGCGCGGCGAGCGGGGTGCGGCCCAGGTGCCGGATGCCGAACTCGTGGTCGTGACCGGGTGGGGCGACTTCGGCGACGGGTCGATCGCGATCCTCGGGACCGACCGGTGAGTGATCCGGTGAGCCCACACCCGGACCGCATGGTCCCGATGGCCGTCGGCCTGAACGCGGAGTACTACCGCCTCGCCGCCGAGACCGCGGTCCTGCACGTGCAGCGCTGCGACGGCTGCGGCGCGCACCGACACCCACCGCGGGTGTCCTGTGCGACCTGCGGCTCCGACGTCTGGGCCTGGGTCCCCACGGGGATGCGGGGCGAGATCTGGTCCTGGACGGTGACGCACCGCATCACGGATCCCGCGTTCCTCGCCGAGGGCGCGTTCGCGATCGTCGTCGTCGAACTGGCGGAAGGGGTCCGGGTGGTGGGCAACACGATCGGCATACCCCACGAGGATCTGCGGATCGGCCTGCCCGTGCGGATCGTGCTGGACCGGCGCAGCGACACCACGGCCCTCATCGACGTGGTGCCCGACTGACGGACCCGCGTCGACCGGTCGCAGCGCCCGCCGCGGTCCGGTCCGGGGCGGGTCGGGGTGGCGCTCGCTACCCGAGGGCGTCCCACACCATGGGGCTCGGGCCCCCGGGGCCGGGTTCGTCGAGCAGTTCGACCGGGTCGTGCTTGTCGATGTGGCCGATGAGTCCCGAGTAGACCGAGTACCCGACGAGGCGACGCAGTCGGGTCGGGAAGGTCGCCGCGACCTCTCGCGGGATCCCGAGCTGCTGGTTCTCCTGCTGTCGGATGTACCCGGCGCAGTAGTTCATGGCGATACCGACGCGGTCGGCGTCGGTGGTGTTCGCACCGCCCCCGTGCCAGAGCGCACCGTCCCAGATGAGCACCGAGCCGCGGGGCATCTCGGCCGGGATCGAGTCGTATGCGGTCGTGAGGTCCGGCGCGTGGTCGGCCCGGTGCGAACCCGGGACGAGGCGGGTCGCCCCGTTCTCGGCCGTGAAGTCGGTGAGGGCCCACATCGAGTTGCAGACGACCGGTGGGTGCGGGCGCGGGATCGGGATGAGCTGGTCGTCGGCGTGGATGACCTGGGCCGTCTCGCCGGGGCCGATGCGGATGGACGAGAGGGATGACACCAGGCAGCCGGGGTCGAGGACGCGTTCGACGATCGGGAGCACGTGCTCGTGCACCGGGACCGCCTGCCAGAGCGGGTCCCGGGCGAGGAGGTTGTAGACGCGCCGCGTACGGCGCCCCTCGAACGCGTTCGCCCCCGGACGGGTACCGAGCGCCCGTTCGAGGTGGTCGAGGTTCGCGGCGAGGGCGTCGAGGAGATCGGGGGGGATCGCGTCCTCGACCACCGTGTACCCGATGTCCGCGACCCGGTCGGCGTGGGCGTCGATCGCGTCCGGCGTGAGCACGACCCCGAGGTTAGGGCAGCCCCGGGGTGTGCGGCAGGTGGGGTCTATCCTCGGGCCCATGGCCCTCTACGCACTCGGCGACCTCGAGCCCTCGATCGACCCGACCGCCTTCGTCCACCCGGACGCAGTCGTGATCGGCGACGTCCACATCGGCGCGGAGGCGTCCGTCTGGCCGACCGCCGTCCTGCGGGGTGATTACGGCCGCATCACCGTCGGGGCCCGCACATCCATCCAGGACGGTTCGGTGATCCACGCCACGCTCGACATGCCGACGGTGATCGGCGACGACTGCGTGATCGGGCACCTCGTCCACATGGAGTGCTGCACGGTCGAGGATGGCGCGCTCATCGGATCCGGTTCGATCGTGCTGCACCGGGCGATCGTGCGCCGGGGCGCCCTCGTGGGCGCGGCCGCACTCGTGCCGAACCGGATGGAGGTGCCCGAGCGGGCGATGGCGCTCGGTGTGCCGGCGACCCTTCGCCTCGACGCCGTGAACCCGGACGTCATCGCCCTCAACGCCGCCTCGTACGTGCACAACGCCCGCCGGTACCACCACGAGCTCCGACGCCTCGACTGAGCCCGCCGCCCGAGCGGGGCCCGGAGCGGTACCGCCCGGCCGGGCGCGCCTAGATTCGGCCGGTCCGGGAGCCCCCGGACGCACGGATGGATCAGAGAGAGGCCCCCATGCCCGAAGCCGTCATCGTCGCCACCGCCCGTACCCCGATCGGTCGGGCGTTCAAGGGGTCGTTCGTGGAGGAGCGCGCCGACGACATGGCGGCGTTCATCGTGGACGCCGTCCTCAACAAGGTGCCCCAGCTGGACCGCAACACGGTGGACGACCTCATCCTCGGGTGCGGACTCCCGGGCGGCGAGCAGGGGTTCAACATGGGGCGGGTCGTCGCGATCCTCGCCGGCATGCCCGACGTGCCCGGGTGCACCATCACCCGGTACTGCTCCTCCTCGCTCCAGAGCATCCGCATGGCTGCACACGCCATCCGGGCCGGTGAGGGCGACGCCTTCGTGGCCGCCGGCGTGGAGGCCGTGAGCCGGTTCATGGTCGGGGGTTCGTCGGACCACACGCCGGGGACGCAGAACCCGACGTTCCAGGACGCCGGGCTGCGCACGATCGCCCGCGCCGCTGGGGACCAGGGCGACTGGACGCCGCCGACCGGCCTGCCGGACGTCTACATCGCGATGGGCGAGACCGCCGAGAACGTCGCCGAGGTCGAGGGGGTGACCCGCGAGGAGATGGACGACTACGCCTTCCGCTCGCAGCAGCGGGCGGGGGCCGCGATCGCTCGGGGCTTCTTCGAGCGGGAGATCACGCCGTACGTCCGCAAGGACGGCTCGGTCGTGGCGGCCGACGACTGCCCGCGTCCCCAGACCGAGCGCGAGAAGCTCGGCTCGCTCGCCCCGG
>JALRDW010000081.1 GCA_023262065.1 Acidimicrobiia bacterium
CGTGATCGTCGCCTGACCCCGGCAGCGGTCCCGTAGCCTCACCGACGTGGACGTGGTGCTGGCCATCGACGCCGGGACGACCGGAGTGCGCACGCTTGCGATCGGACCCGACGCCCGACCGGTGGCCCTGGCCCACCGCGAGTTCACCCAGCACTTCCCGCGACCCGGCTGGGTGGAGCACGACGCCGACGAGATCCTCGCCGCCGTGCTCGCCACCCTGGCCGACGTGTCCCGCACCGTCGCGACCGCCGGACACACCGTGGCGGCGCTCGGCATCACGAACCAGCGCGAGACCGTCGTGGCCTGGGACCGACGCACCGGCCGGCCCCGGCACCGCGCCATCGTGTGGCAGGACCGACGGACCGCCGCCCGGTGCGACGCGTTGCGGGCCGAGGGGTACGAACCGACCGTCCGGGCCCGGACCGGGCTCGTCCTCGATCCCTACTTCTCCGGGTCCAAGGTCGAGTGGCTGCTCACCGAGGGCGGGGTGAGCGCCGACGCCGACCTCGCCATCGGCACCGTCGACTCCTGGCTCGTCTGGAACCTCACCGGCGGGCGCGTGCATGCCACCGATCCGTCGAACGCGAGTCGCACGATGCTCTTCGACATCACGACGCTCGCGTGGTCGGAGGAGCTGTGCGACCGGTTCGGCGTGCCGACGGCGGCACTCCCCAGGGTCATGCCGAGCGGCGGTCGGTTCGGCGTCACCGATCCCGCGCGGGCCGCCGGACTCGCGGTCCCGGTGAGCGGGATCGCCGGCGACCAGCAGGCGGCCCTGTTCGGACAGGCCTGCTTCGACCGGGGCATGGCGAAGAACACCTACGGCACCGGCTCGTTCGTGCTCGTGAACCTCGGGCCCGAGTGCCCCGCACCGGCCGACGGCCTGCTCACCACCGTCGCCTGGACCCTCGGCGACGAGACGACCTACGCGATGGAGGGGTCGATCTTCGTGACCGGAGCCGCCGTCCAGTGGCTGCGCGACGGGCTCGGCATCATCGAGCGCGCACAGGACTGCGGCCCGCTCGCCGAGAGTGTCCCGGACACGGGCGGGGTGCAGATCGTGCCCGCCTTCACCGGGCTCGGGTCGCCCTACTGGGATCCGTACGCCCGGGGCACCATCGTCGGCATCACGCGGGGCACGACCCGGGCCCACCTCGCCCGCGCGGTGGTCGAGGCGATGGCGCTGCAGACCGCCGACGTCATGCGCGCCATCGATGCGGCCTCGGGCACCGCGGTCGCCGAGCTGCGGGTGGACGGCGGTGCGAGCGCGATGGATCTGCTCTGCCGGTTCCAGGCCGACCTGCTGGGGGTGACCGTCCGACGACCGGCCGAGCAGGGGACGACCGCGCTCGGCGCGGCCTACCTCGCCGGCATCGCCGAGGGGGTGTGGAGCTCGCCGGCCGAGGCGGCCGCAGCCTGGCGCGAGGATCGGGCCTTCAGCCCGACGATGGCGGCCGAGGAGGTCGCAGCACGCCTCGCGGTCTGGTCCCGAGCGGTGGAGCGGTCCCGGGACTGGGACCACGGCCTCGTCACCGACTGAGCCCCCGGCGTGCCGCGGGCGCCGGATCAGGACGCGGCGGCCTGCGGGACCGGGCTCGCCGCGATCGGCACTGCGGGATCGGGGACGTCGTGCGCGCCCGGTGCCGAGGCGCCACCGCCGCTCCCCGACGCCATGTAGACGTCGACGTAGTCGTACCCCGAGAGCTCGCGGATCTCGAACATCACCTCGTCGGTGATCTGCCGGAGGACGAGGCGATCGTCGATCCGGTCCGCGTAGTGCCCGGGATCGATCGGGCGACCGAAGTTGATCTCGACCCGACGGAAGAGGCGGGGCAGCTTCCGGTCGGTCGGCTGGATCTCGTCGGTGCCGACGAGCCCGCACGGCACGATGGGCGCGCCCGTGCGCAACGAGATGCGGGCGACGCCGGTGCGACCCTTGTGCAGGTAGCCGTCGCGCGTGCGGGTGCCCTCGGGGTAGATGCCGAAGACCTCGCCGCGCTCGAGCACCTCGGCCGCGGAGTCGAGCGCGCGCTCGCTCGCACTGCCGCCCTCCCGCCGGATCGGGATCTGACCCACGGCCCGGAAGAACCACGCGGTGCGGGGGTCGTCGAAGTAGTCGGCCTTGGCGACGAAGGTCACCCGCCGGGGCACGACGAGCGGGATGAAGAGCGAGTCGATGAACGACCGGTGGTTCGCGGCCACGATCACCGGCCCACTCGCAGGCAGATGCTCCCGACCCGTCACCCGCACGCGGAAGACGAGTCGCATGATGGGGGTCAGGATCACCTTGAGCACCCAGTACGCCACGTCCGACCTCCCCGCACGCCGTCGAACCGGACCGATGCGGGCCGGCCGGCCGGACGACCGGACGACCGGACGCGCGGGCCGGCTGACGCCGACACTACGCGCCGGGGCGGGACTACGCGGCGGTCACCTCACGCCGTGCCCCGGCACCGTCGTCGCCGGCCAGGCGTTGCTCGAGGAGGTCGAGGTGTGCGAGCACGGCCTCGCGCCGCCGGCGGTCGAGGTCGACCTGCTCGGCCGGGTGGAGCGTGCCGAACATCTGGATGAGGTGTTCGAGTCGTTCGCGGATCGGCATCGGGGGCGCCTCCGGATCGTCGGGATGACGACCCCAGTGTCGCGACGGCACGTTGCCGGGGCGCGGCGAGGAGGTTGCGCCCGCGCAACGGTTCGATGACGAACGGTTGACGACCCCGACGGACGAGCCGTCCGGCGCCGGCTACTGCGCGAGCTTCGGGAGGGCCCGCTTGATGCCGCGGATCGCCTGCTGGACCCGCTGCTCGTTCTCGATGAGGGCGAAGCGGACGAACCCCTCGCCGCCCGGACCGAACCCGACGCCGGGCGAGACGGCGACGTGCGCCTCCTTGACCAGCAACTTGGCGAACTCGAGGCTCTTGAGTTCCTCGTACTCCGGAGGGATCGGCGCCCAGACGAACATCGTCCCCTCGGGCTTCGGGATGTGCCACCCGATGCGGGCGAGTCCGTCGATGAGCGCATCGCGCCGGGACTGGTACACCGAGCAGATCTCGGCCGGGTAGTCGGGGGCCTCGTTCATGGCCACGATCGACGCGATCTGGATCGGCTGGAAGGTCCCGTAGTCGAGGTAGGACTTCAGTCGAGCCAGTGCGCCCACGACCTCGGGATTGCCCAGCATGAAGCCGACGCGCCATCCGGCCATCGAGAACGACTTCGTGAGGCTGTAGATCTCGACCGCGACGTCCTTGGCGCCCGGGACCTGGAGCAACGAGGGCGGTTGGTACCCGTCGAAGCCGACGTCGGCGTAGGCGAAGTCGTGGACGAGGAGCACGTCGTGCGTCCGGGCGAACTCCACCATGCGGGCCATGAACTCGAGGTCGACGCACTGGCCGGTCGGGTTGTGCGGGAACGACATGACGACGACCCGCGGTCGCGGCCACGCCTGCTCCCAGGCCGCCTCGAGGTTGGCGAAGAAGTCCTGGTCCGGCCCGAGGCGCACGTAGTGGACACCCGCGCCGGCGAGGATGGGGCCCCAGATGTGGATCGGGTACGACGGGCTCGGGACGAGCGCCGTGTCGCCGGGGCCCAGCAGCACCCACATCAGGTGGGAGAAGCCCTCCTTGGCCCCGATCGTGACGCAGACCTCGGCGTCGGGGTCGAGGTGGACGTCGAACTTGCGCCGGTAGAGGTCCGAGATGGCGAGGCGCAGCCGCGGGATGCCCCGGGTCGCCGAGTAGCGGTGGTTGCGCGGGTTGCGGGCCGCCTCCGCGAGCTTGTCGACGGCGACCTCGGGGGACGGGAGGTCCGGGTTGCCGAAGCCGAGGTCGATGATGTCGACGCCGGCCCGCCGGGACGCGACCTTGAGGGCGTCGATCTCCGCGAAGGCGTAGGGCGGGAGGGCGTGGATCCGACGGAACTCCATGGGTCGGGGACCGTAGCAGCGAGGGGCCCCCGGCCCTCGCTCATACTCCGTCAGCCGCGCTCGGCGATGATGCGATCCGCGTGCTGTTGCTGCTCGTAGGACAGGCGGGCGAGCCAGAACCGCAGGAAGTTCCCGAACGAGTGGCGCAGGAACAACGCCGTGCCGACGACGGCGGCGGTGAGGCCGGCGATGCCCTGCACGATGGCCTGGCCCTGTTCGAGGTCGTTCCCGGTCGCGGCCAGCGGATAGGCGGCGATGGCGACCACGAGGCCCGCGACCATGAGTGCGACACCGACGCGGAGCCACAGGCGGTCGCGCCCCTGGGACGGATCGCGCACCTGCATCGACTCCATCTCCTGCTTGAACTGCTCGACCCGGTCCGTGCTCATCGATCCCCCTGCTGATTCCCCAAGTACGCCGACGACAACTCCTGCTCGAGGTCGGCCGGCGCGCCGTCCCGAACGATACGCCCATGGACCATGATCGCGGCGTGATCGGCCACCCCGAGCACCGTGCTCGCGAACTGCTCGACCACGAGAATCGAGACCCCGCTGCGAGCCACGGTGGCCACGATCTCGTAGAGCTCCTCCACGATGATCGGAGCCAGTCCCATCGAGAGCTCGTCGAGGATGAGCACCGCCGGGTCGGTCGCCAGGCCCCGGGCCATGGCGAGCATCTGCTGCTCCCCGCCCGACATGGTCCCCGCGACCTGCCGGATCCGCTCCTTGAGCCGCGGGAACCGGTCGAAGGCCACCGCCTCGATCTCGGAGAGCGAGGCCCCGGTGTAGGTCATCATCCGCAGGTTGTCGCGCACGGTGAGGTTCGGGAAGATGCCCCGGCCCTCGGGCACCATCGCGACGCCCCGACGGGCGAGTTCGTCCGGGCGGACGCCGTTCACCCGCTTGCCGCAGAAGAGGACGTCGCCGGCGGTCGCGGGCATGAGCCCGCAGGCCACCTTCAGCAGGGTCGTCTTCCCGGCCCCGTTCGGCCCGAGCAGTGCGACGACGCTCCCCTGCTCGACCACGAGGTCCACGCCGAAGAGCACGTCGATGCGGTCGTAGGCCGCCCGGATGCCACGCAGTTCGAGCAGCGGGGTCGGATCGGTCATCACGACGACGTCCCGAGGTAGGCCGCGAGCACCGCGTCGTCCCGCTGGACCTCGGCCGGTGAACCCGAGGCGATGACCCGTCCGAAGTCGAGCACGTGCACCCGGGCACAGACGTCCATCACGAGCGCAACGTCGTGCTCCACGAGCACGATCGCCATCCCCTCGGCCGCCAGTTCCCGGAGGAGCGCGGCGAACGCCACGGTCTCCGTGTCGTCCTGACCGGAGGCCGGCTCGTCGAGCAGCAGGACGCGGGGCCGCGTCGCGAGCGAACGACCGAGTTCGACCAGTCGGCACTGCCCGGTCGGCAGCGCGTCCACCCGGGCGTCCGCCACCGCGCCCAGCCCGACCCGCTCGATGATCGCGTCGGTCACCGCCGCCGGGTCGTCCTTGGAACGGCTGTAGGACCGATGGATGTCGGCCGCGACCCGGATGTTCTCGCGCACGCTCAGCATGTTGAACAGCTCGAGGCGCTGGAAGGTACGGCCCAGACCGCGGCGGGCCCGCTTCGTCGGGGAGAGCCGGGTGATCGCAGCGCCGTCGAGCGTCACCTGCCCCGAGGTGGGCGGCTGCAATCCCGTGATCACGTTGAAGAGCGTCGTCTTGCCCGCGCCGTTCGGGCCGATGAGTCCGGTCACGCACCCCGCCTCGGCCCCGATCGTCACGCCGTCGAGCGCGAGGTTCCCGCCGAAGCGCACCGAGATGTCGCTGACCTCAAGGAGCGCCATGCAACTGCACCTCGTTCATGCCGAGCGCCCGATCCAGATCGACGACGTCCTCGGGTTCCCACGGCACGCTGAACCCCTTCCACTCCAGCGGCACGTCGTGGACCCGTGGGGTGTCGGCCACCTCGGTCCCGTCGCCGAGCCCGACCCGGACGCCGGCCACCACCACCGCCGCGATCGGGGCCAGCGCGAGGAGCAGGTAGAACACGCCGTTCCCGAGGAACCCGGCGAGCCGCAGGATCCAGAACAAGGGTACGGCGACGGCCAGCCCGATGATCGCGGGCCGGTACCGCAGGATCGGCGCGAAACCCTCCCGCATGTCGTGCACCGAGCCGTTCGGGTTGCGGCCGAGTCCGATGCCGGCCAACCCGGGGAGCACCGCCGCGAGGTTCGAGAAGAAGGTGCCGAGGGTCGAGATGAGGGGCAGGAATCCCATGAGCGATGCGCCGGCCATGAGCGCACCACCCACCGCGCCGATCCCGCCGACCACCGCGAGCAGCAGCACGGGCAGTCCCATCACGAATCCGAAGTTCTGCGGGCTGATGGAGCGCAACTGCATCCCGTAGAGCGCGCCGGCGAAACCGGCGATGCCGGCCGAGAGGGCGAAGACCGAGAGCTTCGTCCCCACCAGGTCGAGGCCGAGCGTCGCGCACGCCGCCTCGCTCGACTTCATGGCGAGCAGGCGCCGTCCGTACCGGCTCCGACGAACCGCCACCACGACCACCGAGATGAGCGCGAACGCCACGCTCACGAGCATCATCTGGCGGGCCGGGGTGTCGAAGGTGTACCCGAACACGTCGAGGGGCGCGACCTCGGTCGATCCGAGTTCGAACATGCTGATGCGGATCGGCCCGATGTCGAAGTCGGCGAGGTTGAAGATCCACCGATCGAGCGCGACCGCGAACGCCGCAGTGGCGAGCGCGAGGTAGATGCCCGAGAGACGCAGGGCCGGGAGCGCGATGAGCGCGCCGACGATCGCGGGGACGACGAAGGCGAGCACGAGGGCGAGCGGATTGCCGTCCGCCCCGATGTGCCCGTAGATGAGCGCGCCGATCGCACCGAAGGTGAGCGTGGCGAGCGAGATCTGCCCGGCGAAGCCGATGAGCGGCACGAGTGACAGGGCGAAGATCGCGAACGAGAACACCTTCGCGTAGGTGGTCGCGTCGCTCGTCGAGAGCGTCGTCGCCATGATCGCGCCCGCCAGGATCGACAGACCGGCGAACACCCAGGTGCCCTTCCAGGTCGGCATCGGGAAGTACTCCCGGCTCTGGCGCCGGCCCCGGAGCCGCGAGGACGGGATGATGAGCAGCACGATGAACAGCAGGATCGCGGGCGCGGCGAGACGCAGGCCCGCGAAGTTGGGACTGGTCTTGAGGTACCCGGCGAGGTAGGCCTCGGTGCAGCCGAGGATGACCGCCCCGAGGAACGTCAACGGCAGGCTCCGCAGCCGGCCGATGATCGCGGCCGCGTACGCGTTGACGATGAGCAGCGACAGGGTGGCCGCGTCGAGGGCCACGTTGGGCGCGATCAGGATGCCGCCGATGGCGGCGAGCGTGCACCCCATCGCCCAGGCCAGCGAGGACACCACGTTCGGTCGGACGCCGTTGAGCGATGCGAGCGATCGGTCGTCCACCACGGCCCGCATGGCGACCCCGGTCCGGGTCGTGCGCAGGAACAACCAGAGCGCGCCGGCCACCACGACCGCCACGACGACGGTGAGGGCCTGCTGGCCCGTGACCCGGGTGTCGAACAGCGTGAAACCCTGGTTGGCGAAGAAGGCGGAGAAGTTGCGGCTGACCCCGGGCTTCCAGACCCAGATGGCGAGGCCGATGAGGCCGACGAGCAGACCGATGGACACGACGAGCCTGGTGACCTCGCTCGTGTCCTCGAGGCCCCGCATCACGAGGACGTCGATGAGCACCCCGAGCACCGGGGCGATGACGAGGACGGCGACGGCGAGGGCCGCCCACACGGGCCACCCCCACGCGAAGTGCATCTGCCAGTAGGCGAAGGCGCAGACCATGCCGATCGCGCCCTGCGCGAAGTTGAAGATCCCCGTCGTCGTGTAGGTGAGGACGAGGCCGCTGGCGATGATCGCGTAGATCGCGCCGGTGCTCAGCCCAACGATCGTGAAGGTGAGGAACTTGTCCAACGCAGCCTCCGCGGCGGCGGCGTGGGGGCGGGTCGCAGCCCTCCCCCACGCGCTCGTCCGCTACTTCAGGTCGGACAGGCTCTTGCCCACATCAGCGAGGGTCACACCCTTGCCGTACGAGCCCTTGAGCTTCACGAGGTTGTCGGGCGCACAGTTGTAGATCGAGTCGTTCGCGTCGATCTCCGGGAGGCTGAAGCCCTTCGGCGAGGCCTCGAGGACCGCGAAGCAATCGGTCGGCTGCTGCTCCCGGACGTTGGCCGGGGCGTGGAGTCCGCCGCCGTTCCACGTGGTCCCCCCGACTCGCTTCGCCTCGTCGAGGAGGCACTTGCGGGTGAGGTCGCTGCCGCACGCCGCAGCGGCCTTGGCGAACAGCAGCCAGGCCGAGAACCCCTGCACGCCGAGGTACGACTTCGCCTTGCCGTCGGGCAGGTACTCCTTGAACACGTCGAGGTACTGCTTGGTCGCCGGGTTCTCCGACGCGTTCTCGAACGGGAAGATCGAGGTGCGGACGTAGGTGTCCTGGATGGCCTCGCCCCCGGTCTTCAGCATGATCTGGTCGTAGTGGTTCGGGCTGGCCTGGATGAAGTCGAGCTCGTACCCGGCGTCGACGAGACCCTGCTCGAACTTCGCGAGGTTCTCGGGCTCACCCGTCCAGATGAGGCCGCGCACGCCCTTGGACTTCAGCGTCTGGACGATCGGCGCCCAGGTGGTCTCGCCGCTGGCGTTGTACTGGCCGTCGTAGATGACCGTCATCCCGGCGGCCTCGGCCCCCTCGACCGACTGGTCCTTGACCACGATCGTCGACGGCAGCCCGGCGGTCAGCGCGGCGACCTTGTCCTTGGCGGCCGGGAACTTCTCGGCAAGCCAGCGGAAGTCACCGATGGGCTGGACGTCGTTCGGGTTCGGCAGGACCTGCACGAGGAGGTCGGCGCCGCGGGCCTCGGGGCTCACCACGAACCCGGAGATGTCGGGCAGCAGGCAGCCGAGGCGGTCCTTCTGGGCCGCGTCGTCGAAGACCGCGCCGCCGCCGACGAGCGAGAAGTCCTGGTCGCAGGCCTCGAGGATCCGCTGCCGGTACTCGACGAGCTTCGCATCCAGCAGGTCGAGCTTGATCTTGCGACCCTCGATCCCGCCGGCCGCGTTGCACCACTCGGTGAACACGGTGGCCGCGTCGAACAGCTCCTGGTTGAGGCCGGGTCGGCCCGCGAAGCCGGGGTCGGCCACGGTGCCCACCCGGATCTCGGTGTCGGTCACTCCCGCCGCGGTCGCGCCCTCGGCGTCACCGGGCCCGCAGACCCGACCGAGCGAGCCGAACGAGCCCGAGGCCGCTGCGTTCCCGCCACCGGTGGTGTCGGTCGATCCGCCGTCCGAGCTGTCGCTCCGGCTGCAGGCCGCCGCCACGAGCGAGAGCGCGAGCGCGCAGACGACCGTGCGGGCGATGATCCGTCCTCGCATGGAGTTCCCCCTGTTCGACGCCACCCGACGTGGCGAACGGGCAGTATCGCAGGCTGCGGGCCGCGATGCGAGACACGGGCACCGGCGCGCGTCGCCGCTGCGGGCCGGCGGACCGGCCCGCAGCGGATCCGCCGTGGGTCGGGGGTGGGCGCCGCGGCGGCGCCTCCGGGTTCAGCCGGCCGGGGCGACCTGGAACCGGGCCGCCCACCGCCGGTACTCGAGGATCGGGCCGTCGACGTCGGAGAGCGCCGGCCGGGGCACGAACGCCTTGTGCTCCCAGATCGGCACGTCCTCGCGGGCCTGCTCGTCGATGTGGCCGACGTAGAGCTCAGCGATCTCCCGGGCCTCGGCCTCGGTCCCCGTCCGCCGCACCGTGAAGTGGAAGCGCAGCTCGCAGCGATCCCGTTCGATGGGGGTCTGGGTGGCGATGAGCAAGGTGTCGACGAAGCCGATGAACCGGGTCGCCGAGATCCCCGGTCCGTACTGGTGGACGTCGATCTCCCCCGGGAAGTCGCCGAACGGGGTCTTGAGCTCGACGATCGTGCGGACGTGCGCGATGTCCCCGGATCCGTCGTACTCGGCGATCACGGGTGGCTCATCGGCGAGGTGCACCACCGGGAAGTGGCAGCGATCGATGCCGTTCTCACCCAACTCCTGGACCGAGGTGTTGATGACGTACGAACGGATGATGAAGGGCAGGTAGTCGGGGTCAGCGGTCTCCGGGAACTCCGGCACGTCGAAGGTCGGCGGATCGCCGAGCGGGTGGACCCAGGCGAGCACGAGCCCGTTCCGCTCGATGACCGGGTGGGTGCGCAGACGGGCCCGCCCGTTGATCCGCTCGCTGGAGGGGATGCGGCAGTTCGCCCCGTCGGGCCCGAACTCCCAACCGTGGAACGGACAGACGATCGACGCACCGTCGACGCGACCCCCCACGCCCAGATGTGCGCCGAGGTGGGGGCACCACGCATCGACACAGCTCGCCGTACCGTCGACCGTCCGCCAGACGACGAGGTCGCGCTCGCACACCCGCACCGATGCGAGGCCGCCCGGTGCGAGGTCGGCCGAGTCGGCGACCCGGAACCACCCGAACGGCACGGGGATCGTGCCGGTGAGCGTCACGACCCGATCCCTGCTGCGGACTACTCGGGCTTCTGGGTGCCGACGACCCACATCGAGAAGAACTGCGAGCCACCGCCGTACGCGTGACCCATCGCCTTCCCCGTGCGGAGCTCCACCTGGTGACCGCCGGCCATGCCGCGCACCTGCTGGGCCGCCTCGCCGAACCGGATCATGCCGGAGGCGCCGATGGGGTTCGAGGACAGCACACCGCCCGAGGGGTTCCACGGGATGTCGCCGTCGAACGCCGTCGCCCCGGCCTCGGTGAGCTTCCAGCCCTCGCCGAGTTCGGCGAACCCGAGGTTCTCGAGCCACATGGGCTCGTACCACGAGAACGGCACGTAGACCTCGGCACAGTCGAGATCGGTGCGCGGGTCCGCGATCCCGGCCTGCCGGTACACGTCGGCCGCACAGTCCCGGCCGGCCTGCGGGTTCACCTGGTTCCGCCGGGCGAACATCGTCGGCTCGGAGCGCATCGAGGTGCCCTGCACCCAGGCCACCGGATTCGGGGCGGCTGCCGCGACCGACTCGCTGCCCAGGACCATCGCCATCGCGCCGTCGGAGGACGGACACGTGTCGAGGTAGCGCAGCGGGTCCCACAGCAGGAAGGACTCCTCCACCATCTCGAGGGTGATGTCTGGGAGGTGCAGGTGCGCACGGGGGTTGCGGAGCGCGTTGAGCCGGTCCTTCACCGCCACGAGGTGGCCGATGTGCCGGGGCGCGCCGCTCTGCGAGATGTAGGCGCGGATGATCGGAGCGAAGTACCCACCCGCACCGGCGACCAGCGGCGGGGCGAACGGCATCGGTACCGACAGACCCCAGGTCGCGTTCGACTCCGACTGCTTCTCGTACGCGACCGTGAGCACCCGCTCGTGCACCCCGGACTGGACGAGCTTCGCCGCGACGATCGCAGTGGAACCGCCGACGGAACCCGCCGTGTGCACCCGGATCATCGGCTTGCCGGAGGCGCCGAGCGCGTCGGCCAGGTAGAGCTCGGGCATCGCGACGCCCTCGAACATGTCGGGGGCCTTGCCGATGACCACCGCATCGACGTCCGACCAGGTCATGCCCGCGTCCTCGAGCGCCTCCTGCGCGGCCTCGCGGACGAGGCCCGCCATCGAGACGTCCTTCCGGGCCGCACGGTGGTGGGTCTGCCCCACCCCGACGACGGCGCACCGTTGCTTCGCCATGCTCACTCACCCTCCAGGACGCAGACGAGGTTCTGCTGCAGGGCCGGACCCGAGGTCACGTGGGCCACGCCACGGTTCGCCTCACCGGCCGAGATGCGCCGCGCCACCTCGCCGATACGGACGAGGCCGGCGGACATGACACCGTTCGCGACGAGGGGACCGCCGGACGGGTTGACGATCGCCGGATCGACGCCCAGCGCCTCGGCGAGGATGAGCACCTCGTGGCTGAACTGCGCGTGCACCTCGGCCACGTCGATGGGACCGTCGGCGACGCCGGCGGCCCGCGCCGCGATCGACGTCGACTCGGACCTGGCGAGATCCCGGGACCCGAGCGCGTGCGGCTCGATCCGGTGGTCGATGCCGCGGATCCACGCCGGACGCTTCGACACCCGCCGGGCGAGGTCGTCGGCCGCCAGCACGATCGCCGCGGCGCCGTCGGTCGTCGGGAAGATGTCGCTCGCCCGCAGCGGGTCGGCCACCTTCGGCTGGGCGAGCAGCGCGTCCGCCGTGGCTCCGGCGTCCGCCCGGATCGCCTGCGGGGTCGAGGCGCCGTCGCGCAGCGCTCGGGCCGCGACCTCGGCGAGGTCGCGCTCGGTGCGCCCGCTGGCGTCGAGGTAGGCGCGGGCCTGCAGCGCGGCCATGTCCACCATCGACGGCCAGAGCGGCGCGACGTAGTACGGGTCGTACTGCAGGGTCATGATCTCGTGGACATCGCCCTGGGAGGGCTTGCCGAACCCGTAGACGAGTGCGGAGTCGACCTCACCGGTCTGGATCGCGACCCAGGCCTCGTAGAGCGCCCACGCGCCGTCCATCTCCACGTGGCTCTCGCGGATCGGCGGCCACGCCCCGACCGCGTCGAGCCCCATGACGAACGAGAACGGACCGCCCTGCAGGTAGTCGAGGCTGCCCGAGCAGGTGAACCCGATCTCCTCGCGGGGGATGCCCGAGGCCGCGAGCGCCTCGCGCACCACCGGCACGATCATCTCGACCTCGTTGTGGGCCAGTTCCTTCGGGCTGGTCGAGTAGGCGAAGGAGACGACGGCGACGTCACGCATCAGAGGTAGTCCTTGTACTCGTCGTAGGCGGCGTCCGGCTCGCCGGTCGGCTCCCACCACTCGATGCTGCGGTGGTCGGCGGCCAGATCGTCCCGCCACTTCGCCTTCACCCGCATGCCCATGCGGACCTCATCCACCTCGCAGCCCCGGATGAGACCGAAGAAGGTGTTGTTCGCACCGTCGAGGAGGACCTGGGCCGAGGCGTACGGGATCTCCGGCGCGAGGTCGGAGAGTCCGGGGATGTTCACGATGCAGAACGTCGTGACGATCCCGGAGTCGCGGACCTCGACCTCGACGCTCGTGGGCTCGCCCGTCGTGGGATCGGTACCGCGGGACGCCGCGTAGACGTCCTCGCTGCCGGGTGCGCGTCCGCCGATGATCTTGCCCTCGGCGAGGCCGAGCAGGAACCGCGAGGTCGCCGCACCCGCCGAGATCTCGAAGTCGAGACGCCCGGCGGACACGATCCCGGCGACGTCGTCGTGTTCCATCGCGTCGAAGCCCGGGATCTCGGGCGCTGCGGGGATCGGGTCGCCATCGACGTGGGGCACCCAGGCCTCGATGTCGGCGACGCCGCCGACGCGCTCGGCACGCCAGCGCGGGGCGACCCGCATCCCCGTGCTCATCGCATCGGCGGAGGCCACGTCGACCATGTGGAGCATGGCGGTGTCGGCGCCGTCGGGCCGGATGAGCGCGAACGCGAACGGGCGGTCGAGACGGTGCTTCTCGGGGCGGGGCGAGTCGACCCAGGACCAGGACACGACGGTGCCCGCCGGTCCGACCTCGACGAAGTCCTCGACGGAGGTGGCGGCCGCGGTCACCGGGTCGTACTCCGTCGGCGGGACCAGCACCCGACCGTCGGCGAGGCGCACACCCTCGATGCGCCCGGCGCGCAGACCGGTCAGGAATCGACCCACGATCGGGCCGACCGATCGGGTGTAACCGCCCGGGTACTC
>JALRDW010000126.1 GCA_023262065.1 Acidimicrobiia bacterium
GGCGTAGTCGACCTTCACGAGCGGGTACGCACCGGGGTCGGTCGCGCCCGGGTTCGGCTCGAGCGTGCCGGAGGCGGTCGTCCGCATCCCGGCGAAGCCGGCCAGGATCGACGTCTCGTCGGGGGCCACCGCGATCCCCGCCCGGTTCACGAGGCGGGCCGTGGCGAGACCGTACCGACGGGCGGTCGGCAGGTCGACCACGCCGATGAAGCCGTAGTAGTCGGGCGAGGTGGTGGCCCCGTCGGCCGGCCGCACGCCGTAGAACACGCGACGCGCGACCTCGCGCTGGCCGGTGCGCGGGAGGTACGAGCCGGTCGCCGACCGGCTCTCGAACGTGTCGGTCGGGTAGGGGATGCCCCGCCAGGCGGAGTTCACCTCGATGCCGCGCGGATCAGCGCCATCGAGGAACGCACGGGCCGTCGCATCTTCCTGCATCCAGGTCGTGACGATCGCCGTGTCGGCGTTCGCCTCGGCCCGCACGAGCGGCTGGGAGGGTGCGAACGCAGGCCAGCGGACACCAGGGTTCAACTCCCGGAGCTCGGGGTCGGCGTAGAAGCTGTCGAGGCGCGAGTCGGAGATGATGCGAGCGACGAGCCGCGGGGAGAGCACGAGGTCGGTGATCTGCTGACCGGTCGTCGGGTTCCGGAGGTTGTGCACGACGGTGACCGCGGTCAGGTCGATCGGGGCGTAGCGGACGCGCGTGGTCGACGGGTGGGCTGCGAGTTCGGCCGGCGTCATCGGCAACGAGGTGATGCCGAAGTCGACCTGCTCCTCGAGCATGGCGAGGCGTCCCTCGTTCGAGGAGGACTCCGTGACGTCCATGATCACCGGATCCCCGCCGGTGCACCGGGCGCTCGCGACGCGGTACAGGAGCGGGATCGCCGAGGCGGACCCGCCGGTCCGGACGTCGAAGTCGGACACCGCCGGGCAGTCGGCGATGCTCGGCGCGAACCGGATGGTCGTGATCGCGTACGCGGTCGGCAACGTTCCCGGTGCGATCGGCGTGCCGGTGTTCTCGTACGCCATCAGCGAGCAGGGTCGGGTGCTCGAGCACCCGAGCTCGGGGAGGTCGAGCGCGCTGCGGACCTCGAAGTTCGTCCGTCCGGTGCCGTCGGCCGCGGTGATCGCGCCGGTGACCTGGTTGCCGTCATCGGCGTTCGGGAACGCCTGGTTCGTGAAGCAGTCGGCGAGGGAGGTCGGGGCCTCGCGGCACTGCACGACGTTGACCGTGTACTGCCCGGTCGACCGGCGCGTGGGCCGGAAGGCCGTCCACGACACGGTGACCACCTGGGTGCCGAGCTCGGTCGATGGACCGGCGACGACCACCCGCCCGTCGACCCCGCTGTCGGCGGTGCCGACGCCCGCCGGCACCGCCACGGCGGTGGCGGCGATGGCGAGGACGGCAGCTGCGGCGAGCGGACGTCGGAGGAACGGGACCATCGGGGACCTCACAGCGCTGCCGGTAGCAGCGTGGCGGCGCACTCGAACACCCACCAGGTGGCGGCGACGAGCACGGGGACGGACACGAGGTAGGCGGACCACGGGCGCCACCGGAGCGCCAGCCAGGTGGCACCGAGCGCGGCGGCTGCGAGTGCGATGAGTCCGAGCACGAGGGCTCCGATCCCGGAGCCCTCGCCGACGAGCCCGGTCTCGGCCGCCTCGACGCGGCGCACGTGCGGGGTCGATGCGACGGGCGCGCTCGCGAGCCGGGCCCGGGCGACCAGGTACCGGGAGGCGTCCCGGGGCGGATCGGCGGTGAGCAGCGTCAGCTCGCCGCGTCGACTGGTCGTGGCGAACACCGTCGCATCGTCGGCGGCGGTCGTGGTCACCTCGGTGACCCGGTAGCGGGCCCGGCCCTGACCCGTCACCACACCGATCGTGTCCCCCGGCTCCAGGCGGTCGAGGTCGCGGAACGGTGCACCGAAGGTGGTGCGGCGAGCGATGAGCACGCTGTTGCCGGCCTGACCGGGCATCGGCGTCGCCCGCACGTGGCCCGGACCGCCGGCGGTGACGGTGGCGGTCGTGCCCTCGGCGACGATCTGGCGGATCCCGAGGTCGGGGACGGTCAGGATCGCGATCGGCGTACCCGGGTCGATCCGACCCCCGATGGGTGCGCTACCCGCCGCGAGCTCCGAACGCAGCGTCCGCTCGCGGAGCTCCTGGTCGCGGGCCGCGGTGAGGCGTGATCCGATCAGGAGGAAGAGCACGAAGGCGAGCAGGATCGTCGCGGCGATCCCGAGCGCAGGGCGGATGACCGCGCGGGCCATCCGAGGCCTCGGTGCTGCGGATTCGGGCTCGTGGTCGGGGGCCTCGATGACCTCGATGTCGTCGTCGTCGATGCTCGAGCCGACGGTCGTCGTCGTCATGGGACCCTGAGTAGCACGGCCCGTCGGGTCGGCGACAAGGCGCATCGCGCTGTTCAGCCAAGGTTCACCTCGTCGTCGGTCCTCGGCAAACCGCCCCTCGCCACAATGTCAGGCGGCGTGCGGCGGTTCCCGGACCGGACGTCGGGGACGAGTTGGAGCCTGAGCCCGCGATGCAACCGATCGATCCGACCATCGCCCTCGAGGGGTTCGGCCCCGGGGTCGAGGACCGAGTTCGTCCGGTGACCCGTCGGAGCGGCGCCGACCGGTGGTTCCGCGGCGTGGTGACCGGGGCCGGTGCGTTCACGCTCCTGCTCATGGGCCTGATCGGCCTCTTCCTCCTCGTCCGCTCGATGGACGCGTTGCGAGCCGCCGGCCCGTCGTTCCTCACGACGGCGGCGTGGGAACCCGACGGTGGCGCCTTCGGCATCGCGGCGGTGCTGCTCGGCACCGCGCTCATCGCGGTGGTGGCGCTGGCGCTGGCCGTCCCGGTGGCGATCGCAGGTTCGATCTTCATCACCGACTACGCCCCGGCGCGGATGCGCACGCCGTTGGTCTGGCTCGTCGACCTGCTCGCTGCGGTGCCGAGTCTCATCTACGGACTGTGGGGGCGTGCGTACCTCCAGCCGAAGATCATCCCGATCAGCGATTGGCTGAGCACGCACCTCGGCTTCATCCCATTCCTCGATGCGGACCGCGCCGCCGGGTTCGCGGCGTCGACCTTCGTCGCCAGCGTGGTGGTGGCGCTCATGGTGCTGCCGATCTGCACTGCGGTCATGCGCGAGGTGTTCTCGCAGGCGCCGCCCGGCGAGAAGGAGGGCGCACTCGCGCTCGGCGGCACGCGGTGGGGTGTGATCCGCACGGTCGTGATCCCGTTCGGCCGCGGCGGGATGGTCGGAGCCTCGATGCTCGGCCTGGGCCGGGCTCTCGGTGAGACGATCGCCATCACCCTCATCATCTCGCCGACCTTCGATCTCGGTCGACTCACACGGATCCTCGAGACGGGGGGCAACTCGATCGCGTCGCTCATCGCCCTGCGGTTCTCGGAGTCCTCATCCTTCGGCATCAGCGCGCTCATGGCCGCCGGGCTGACGCTGTTCGTCATCACGCTGCTCGTCAATGCGGCGGCGTCGATCGTGGTGGCCCGATCGCGCTCCGGCGCGGCGACGGAGATCTGACCATGGCGATCGTGGAACTCGTACGCGACGACGCGACCACGGCACCGGATGCCGCACGACCGATCCGTTTCCGCCGGGTCGAGCGCGACGATGTGCTCGCGATCGGCGGAGCGGCGGTCGCGGCCTCGGCGCTCGCGTGGCTGCTCTTCACCCGGTTCACCGCAGCCGGGGTGAACCTCGGCATGTTCGTCGTGGGCTACGTGGTGTTCCTCCTCCTCGTCTGGGGGATCGGCCGCGAGCAGTACGACGCGGTCCGGGCGCGTGACCTCGTCGCACGGGCCGTCTTCTGGAGCGTGGGGCTGCTGCTCATCGTGCCGATGGTGGCCATCACCGTGTACACGGTCGCGAAGGGCGTGGCCGCCCTGACCCCGAACTTCTTCCTCGAGGACCAGAGCCGGGTCGGTCCGTTGAGCCCGCCGAGTGTCGGCGGTGCGTCCCAGGCGATCGTCGGCACTCTCGAGCAGGTGGGCCTCGCCACGCTCATCTCGGTCCCACTCGGCGTGCTCGTGGCGGTGTTCCTCAACGAGGTCGGGGGCCGCCTCGCACGGCCGGTCCGGATGATCGTCGACGCGATGAGCGCGATTCCGTCGATCGTGGCCGGTCTCTTCATCTTCGCTGCGTTCATCCTCGCCCTCGGCGGGCAGCTCAGCGGGTTCGCAGCGGCGCTCGCGCTCTCCGTGCTCATGCTCCCGACCGTGACCCGCACGACGGAGGTCGTCCTCCGTCTCGTCCCCGGAGGCCTGCGCGAGGCCGGTCTCGCACTCGGTGCGACCGAGTGGAGCACGACCCGCCACGTCGTGCTCCCGACGG
Organism: Acidimicrobiia bacterium; assembly: GCA_023262065.1. GTDB lineage: Bacteria > Actinomycetota > Acidimicrobiia > IMCC26256 > IMCC26256 > IMCC26256. The sequence continues at coordinate 4,352 of JALRDW010000126.1, forward strand.
CCCGCAGCGGCATCGTCACCGCGGTCATCCTCGGTGTGGCCCGCGTCATCGGGGAGACCGCGCCGCTGCTGCTCACGACCCTCGGTGCGACCGCCATGAACGCCAACCCGTTCTCCGGGAAGCAGTCGGCGCTGCCCCTCTACGTGTACCGGTTGTTCCAGTTGCCACAGGAGGTCGCGATCCAGCGCGCCTGGACCGGCGCGCTCGTGCTCCTGCTCCTCGTCCTCGTCCTCTTCGTCACCGCTCGAATCATCGGTGGGCGCGGGGCCGGCCACATCAGCCGGTTCCGTCGGGCCCGCCTCGCCAGAGAGGGTCTCGCATGACCGCAGTCGAATCCGACGTCATCGATCTCCAGGCCGCGGCGCAATCCACCGCCTCTGAGATCACCGCCCGCGATGTGAGTGCGTGGTTCGGGGACCACAAGGTGCTCGAGGGGGTGTCCCTCGACATGCCGAGCGCGCAGGTCACCGCGCTCATCGGCCCATCGGGTTGCGGGAAGTCGACCTTCCTCCGGATCCTCAACCGGATGCACGAGCTCGTGCCCTCGGCACAGCTCTCCGGCACCATCGCGCTCGACGGCACCGACATCTACCGGGGCGACATCCCGGTGACGGAGATGCGGCGTCGGATCGGGATGGTGTTCCAGAAGCCCAATCCGTTCCCGGCGATGAC
>JALRDW010000133.1 GCA_023262065.1 Acidimicrobiia bacterium
GCGATCGCCGCGAGCCGGGCCGCTCGGTCGCGTCCCCGCCGGGGCAGGAAGCCCTCGACGGTGAACCGGTCGGCCACGAAGCCCGAGAGCACGAGCGCGGCGAGCACCGCGCTCGCCCCGGGGACGACCTCGACCGCGATGCCCGCGGCGACGCAGGCCGCCACGAGGCGCGCCCCGGGATCGCTCACCCCCGGGGTCCCGGCATCGGTGACGTAGGCGACCCGTGCCCCGGCGAGCATCCGCTGCACCAGGTCGTCGGCCCGGTCGACCTCGTTGTGCGCGTGGACCGCGACGAGGCGGCCGGAGCCGGGGATCCCGGCGTGCGTCAGCAGGCCCCGGGTCCGGCGGGTGTCCTCACACGCCACGACGTCGACCGAGGCGAGGGCCTCGGCGGCACGCGGCGACAGGTCGCCGAGGTTGCCGATCGGGGTCGCGACCACGACGAGCGCGCCGGTCATCCGCGCACCTCCACGACGTCGCCGACCGCGAGCCCCCAGCGCGCGAACGCGCCCGCCTCGGCCTCGATCGCCCACGCCGAGTGGACCACGGGCCGGCTCACCCGACCCGGTCGCAGGGTCGCGGTGTGCAGCACGCGCCCGTCACCGTCACAGAACGCGACGTCGATCGCGAAGCGCATGCCGATCGAGTGGACCTGCCGGCACGGCCGCAGCACGAGTGCCCCGTCGATGCCGGAACGCCCGAGCAGGCCCCGCCGACGGGCCCGTCGACCCGACGCCGCCTCCGCGCTGGCGAGCACCGAACCCTCCCGGACCAGCCACACGTCCCCGAGACCTCAGACGTTGAAGCGGATCTCGAGGACGTCGCCGTCGGCGACCTCGTACTCCTTGCCCTCGACCCGCAGCTTGCCGACGTCCTTGGCCTTCGACCAACCGCCGATCTCGAGGAGTTCGTCCCAGTGGATGACCTCGGCCCGGATGAACCCGCGCTGCAGGTCGGAGTGGATGACCCCTGCGCACTCCGGCGCGCGGGCCCCGGCCCGGAAGGTCCAGGCCCGGCTCTCCTTGTCGCCGGTGGTGAAGAACGTGCGACGCCCGAGCATGAGGTACGCGGCCCGGGCGAGCCGCGGCACGACGCTCTCGGCGACGCCGAGATCCGCGAGGAGCGAGGCCCGCTCATCGCCCTCGGCGGCGACGACGTCGGGGTCGCCCTCGATCTCCGTGCAGCAGCCGAGGGCGCCCTCGCCCAGGCCCTCGGCGATCGACGCCGTCTCGTCCATCCGGTCCAGTGGCACGTCGACGACGAGCAGCACCGGCTTGTTCGTCAGGAGGAACACCGGCGCGAGGTGGCCCCGCTCGTCCGCCGACAGGTCCGATCGCCACACGGGGGTGCCGTCACCGAGGACCGCAAGGGCGCGCTCGAGCGCCGCGATCTCCGGGAGCAGGGACTTGTCGCCCTTGGCCAGCCGCTGCTGCTTCGCGAGTCGCTGCTCCACCGACGCGAGGTCGGCGAGCACGAGTTCGTACTCGATCGTCGCGAGGTCCTCGGCCGGGTCGACGCCATCGGCGCGCAGCACGAAGAGGATCGCGTCGCAGTCGCGCAGCGTGCCGAGCAACCGGCTGCCGAGCCCCTTGCCCGGCTCGGGGGCGAGCCCGGGGACGTACGCGATCTCGAACGTGGCCGGTACGACCTTCTGGGACTCCGACATCGCGGCGAGACGGTCGAGTCGCTCGTCGGGGAGCCGGACCACCCCCACCGTCCGCTCGGCGGCGCCACCGACCGCCAGGCCGGTGAGGGCGGCGAAGAGGCGGTCGTGCCCGGAATCGGCGAGGCCCACGAGGCCGAGGTGCTCCATCGGCCAGAGGGTATCGGCCGGGCCGAGGGCGGTCCCGCGGCCCGGGCCCGAGGGGACGGCGCCGAGCGGGCTGGTCTACGCTCTCCGCTCCCGCAGTCCGAGGAGCGACGTCGTGAGCAAGAAGTCCAAGAAGCGCAAGCTGCGCGCCCGCCGCAGCAAGGCCAACCACGGCAAGCGCCCCCTCGTCGGCCGCCGCTAGGCCGATCCGGTGTGCGCCCCGGCGCGCACACCGCCCCCGGGCGTCGGGTCCGCACGACCGCTACGGTCGTCGGTCATGACCGACCTCGTCCTCGTCTCCACCGACTCCGGCGTCACGACCGTGACGCTGCACCGGCCCGAGGCCCGCAATGCGCTCAACAGCGCCCTCATGGCCGACCTCGCGCACGCCCTCACCGGGGCCGAGGCCGATGGGGCCACCGACGTGGTCGTGCTCACCGGCACGGACCCCGCGTTCTGCGCCGGACTCGACCTGCGGGAGCTCGGCAGCTCCGGCTCGAACCTGCGCGGCGGGGCCGACGCGATCTCGCTGAGCCCGTTCGCCGCGCTGTGGCGGATGACCAAGCCGGTCATCGGCGCGATCAACGGTCCGTGCGTCACCGGCGGATTCGAGCTCGCGCTGGCCTGCGACCTGCTCGTCGCCTCGGAGCGGGCCACGTTCGCCGACACCCACGCGCGCGTCGGCCTCCTCCCGGCCGGGGGCATGAGCACGTTCCTCCCGCAGGCCGTCGGGTACCGGCGGGCCAAGGAGATGAGCCTCACCGGCAACTTCCTCGGCGCCGAGGACGCGCGGGCCGCCGGGCTCGTGAACCACGTGGTCCCCCACGACGACCTGCTCCCGTTCGCGCGTCGTCTGGCGGGCGACATCGCCGGCAACGACCAGTCCGCGGTGCGGGCGCTCAAGCGCCTCTACGACGAGAACGCCAAACTGACCGGGGCCGAGGCCGTGGCGAACGAACTGCGCACCTTCAAGGGTTGGCGGTTCGACCCGGGCGAGGTCGAGCGCCGGCGGGCCGGTGTCGTCGACCGGGGGCGGAACCAGCAGGGCTGACCCGGCCCGGGGACCGGCGAGGACCGACGGGTAGCCTGCGCCGCGAGGAGGCCACGGGCATGACGGAGGAACGCTTCGAGATCCACATGAGCGACGCCGACGCGCTCATGTGGAACATCGAGAAGGACCCGCTGCTCCGTTCGACCATCGTCACGGTGCTGCTGCTCGACCGGGCCCCGGACTGGGCCGCCCTCGTGGAGCGGGTCGAGGCGGGCACGCGCGTCATCCCCCGGCTGCGCCAACGGGTCGCCACCCCGATGCTGCGGGTCGGCCCACCCATCTGGTCGGCCGATCCGCACTTCGACATCGGCTTCCACATGCACCGCGTCGCGTCCTGTGACGGCACCATCGACTCGGTGCTCGACATCGCCCGCAACGCGGCGATGGCGGGCTTCGACCGGGCCCGGCCGCTGTGGGAGTACACCGTCGTCGAGGGGCTCGAGGGCGGGCGCGCGGCCATGGTCCTCAAGGTGCACCACTCGCTCACCGACGGCGTGGGTGGCATGAAGCTGCTCATGATGCTCTTCGACTTCGATCGAGCGGGTCAGCCCGTCGCACCACCGGAGGACGAGGTCGAACTCGATGCCTTCGGATCGGTGGACCTCATCACCCGATCGCTCAACCACCGGCGTCGCCGTGCCCTCGGGATCGCCCGGCGATCGGTGGGGACCCTGCGCGACGCGGGACGCTCGGTCCTCGCGAACCCGACACGGGCCGCCGTCGACGCCGGTCGCGCCGCGGGCAGCGTCGTGCGCTTCCTCGAACCGGCCACCACCCCGCACTCGCCGATCATGCAGGCCCGCACCCTCGCCAGGTCGCTGGGCACCGTCGAGGTCCCGATGGACGACCTCAAGCGGGCCGCGAAGGCGGTGGGCGGTTCGCTCAACGACGCGTTCATCGCCGCGGTGCTCGGTGGGCTCATGCGGTACCACGCGTTCCACGGCGAGTCCCCCGAGCACCTGCGCATGGTGATGCCCATCAACGTCCGCTCCGAGGGGGCCGCGCTCGGTGGCAACCACTTCACCCCCGCCCGGTTCCTCGTCCCGATGACCGTCGAGGACCCGGCCGAGCGGATCGCCGAGGTCGGCCGGCTGAGCCGCTGGATCCAGGGCGAGCCGGCCATCGCGCTCACCGATGCGCTCGCCGGCGTGCTCAACCAGTTGCCGACGACGGTGTCGACCGCGCTGTTCGGGTCGATGCTCAAGGGGGCCGACTTCGTGACGAGCAACGTGCCCGGTGCACCGATCCCGCTGTTCGCCGCGGGCGCCGAGCTCGAGCGGATGTACGCGTTCGGCCCGCTCTCCGGCGCAGCCGTGAACATCACGCTGCTGTCGCACTGCGGTACGGCCTGCATCGGGGTGAACGTCGACGCCGTGGCGGTCCCCGACCTCGAGTCGTTGCTGCGCGCCCTGCGCGAGGGCTTCGATGAGGTCCTCGCGCTCGGCTGAGCCGGTTCGAACCGGACCGCGGCACGGGGGTTGCGTAGGCTCGCCCGGGTGAGCACCGACCCCAAGGCCATCCGCATCCCGACCGACCTGCTGCCCGCCGACGGGCGCTTCGGATCCGGCCCCTCGAAGGTCCGTCAGACCGGCATCGACGCACTGGCCGCGGCCGCCCCGTCCTTCATGGGCACGAGCCACCGCCAGCCGACCGTGAAGTCCGTGGTCGGGCGCGTCCGGGCCGGGCTGTCCGAGTTGTTCTCGCTGCCCGACGGGTACGAGGTGCTGCTCGCCAACGGTGGGTCGACCCTGTTCTGGGACGCCGCCGCCTTCGGTCTCGTCGAGCGGCGGGCCCAGCACCTCGTCGTGGGCGAGTTCTCCTCGAAGTTCGCACAGGTCACCACCGACGCCCCGCACCTCGAGGATCCCGTCGTCGTCGAGTGCGCGCCCGGGTCGACCCCGCCGCACCTCGCGCCCGTCGCCGGGGTCGACACCCACGCGTACCCGCACAACGAGACCTCGACCGGGGTCGCACTCCCGGTCGTGC